>NZ_JBBMXG010000008.1:0-203665 GCF_037996705.1 Xenorhabdus bharatensis
TGTTAGTTCGTAATGAATTAACTGTTCAGTCACTCTTCAAGACTTTAATCTTTTTTTGCCTTTCGGCATGTCGATAGTGTCTTGCGAGTGCCCACACAGATTGTCTGATTAAGTTGTTAAAGAGCGGTGCAACCGGAAGTGTCTTCCGTGTTGCGAGGCTGCGTATCTTACGCTTTTCGCCTCCGGAGTCAAGCGTTTATTTTCGCTTTCGTTCCGCTGGCCTCGGCGGCTGTGTGCAGCTCAGCGTCGGTCAGTGGTGGCGCATTATAGGGAGTTTTTCGGCCCTGACAATAGTTTTTTTGCATTTTTTTCCGTTCGTTTCTTTTTTCAACAAAACCAGCAATAATGCTCACTTTCAATTCAATTATTGATGATATCTACAGCAGTTTTAAAATTCATGCGGCGAAACAAGAAATCTGCTGGGTATATTTTTATGCATTAAAATGATACTTAGTTACCAAATAATCATCATGACAACATCACAGGACATCTAATGGTCAAATCTGCGCGCAGCATGTCCGGATTGCCTTGGATTGCAGCCATGGCTTTTTTTATGCAATCTCTGGATGCAACAATCCTGAATACCGCACTTCCGGCAATTGCAAAAAGCCTAAACCATTCTCCATTAGCAATGCAGCCAGCGATTGTCAGTTACACCTTAACTGTAGCAATGTTGATTCCAGTCAGTGGTTGGTTAGCAGATAGGTTTGGTACCCGGCGGGTTTTCATTTATGCCGTGTCCTTATTTTCTTTAGGCTCTCTTGCCTGTGCATTATCCAGTTCACTTTCTTTTTTAGTCATTTCACGCGTTGTGCAGGGGATTGGTGGTGCAATGATGATGCCGGTTGCTCGTTTGGCTTTATTACGGGCTTATCCGCGCAGTGAACTATTATCTGTGCTGAATTTTGTCACGATGCCCGGATTACTAGGCCCTATTTTAGGGCCACTGCTTGGTGGGGTATTAGTGACTTATGCTACATGGCACTGGATATTCATTATCAATATCCCCATTGGCTTACTCGGTATTATCTACGCCAGAAAACATATGCCCAACTTTACTATGCCAAAAAGTCCTTTTGATTTTGCAGGGTTCTTGATGTTCAGTTCAGGCTTGGTGATGATTTCAGTCAGTCTGGATTTATTTGGTAATAGCTCGTTATCAAACTATGTTCCAGCTGTAGTATTCGTCTCCGGTATCATGATGCTATTCGGGTATTGCTTTTATGCCAAAAGACATCCCAATCCACTTATTAGTCTCAATTTATTTGAAACCAGAACATTCTCCGTTGGTATCGGCAGTAATATCGCGACCCGTTTAAGCACAGGATCACTTTCTTTTCTTATTCCGCTGATGCTACAGGTAGGTTTTGGTTACTCTGCTATCATTGCAGGTATTATGATGGCTCCGAACGCCATTGGCGCTATTCTAGCTAAATCTTTTGTCACTCGGATACTGTCCCTATTCGGATATAGAAATACCCTTCTTTGGATCACAGTCATTATCGGTCTTATGATTGCCCAGTTTTCGCTTCAATCCCCAGAACTGTCACTCGCATTTTTGATTATCCCTCTATTTATATTGGGAATGGTTATGTCTACTCAATTTACAGCGATGAACACAATTACTCTTGGTGATCTCAACGATAATAATGCAAGTGCTGGGAATAGCCTGCTGGCTGTGGCCCAACAATTATCTATTAGTTTAGGAGTTACCGTCAGTGCGGCTATCCTGCGGTTTTATGAAGCAGAAAATTATGGTTCTACGATAGATAACTTTCACTATACCTTTCTTACGATAGGTGTCATTACACTGGTTTCTGCCTTTATCTTTCTGCTCTTAAAGAAAAAGGATGGCATCAACTTGGTTAAGAAAAAGCGACCTAAAAAATGATGTTACGCCCGCAAAGCGGGCAACGTCCTTTGATGATTATTCCGGTTAACCTTGCTCAGACAAAAACTCATCAACTTCATTTCGCCAAGGAATGGAAGGCTGTGCACCACGACGAGTCACTGCTATCGCGGCCGCTGCATGGGCAAAACGAATTGCCGATAAAATTTCTTTTCCTTCTAATAATCCCGTAACCAAAGCGCCATTAAATGTATCTCCTGCCGCAATCGTATCGATGGCCTTTACCTGGAACCCAGAAATTACTTTACCTTGTTTGCCTTGTTCGCTGAGCCATACTCCACGACTCCCTAGTGTAATGATAACTGTGTCTATTCCTTTGTTATGCAGAACATGAGCCGCTTTTTCTGCTCCTGAATCATCTGTTACGGCAATACCAGTGAGATATTCTACTTCTGTTTCATTAGGAGTAATAATATCTACCAGAGAAAGTAGCTGATCTGAGATTTTTTGGGCTGGAGCAGGATTAAGGATCACTTTGGTATGATGTTTTTTCGCTATCTCTGCAGCCAACAGCACAGTATCCAATGGCGTTTCCAGCTGTAGCAGTAACGCATCTGCCTCCCTAATAACTTGTTCATGGTAGCGGAGATATCTAGGTGTCAATGCGCCATTTGCGCCTGAATTAATACCAATCACATTTTCTCCCTGTTGATTAACAAAAATCAGGGCGACTCCTGTTGTTTCACCTTCAATCACTTCAATGGCAGAAGTATTGATATTGTCTTCTATTAATTGCTGACGAATACGTTGACCAACATCATCCTGACCAACACAAGCAATAAATGTAATATCAGCACCACAGCGACCAGCAGCAACTGCCTGATTTGCGCCTTTTCCGCCGAATGCTACCTGATATTGCTGCCCCTGCACCGTTTCCCCTGCCTGAGGAAACGATTTAAGATTCAATATATGATCGACGTTAATACTTCCCATCACTACCAGTTTTGCCTTACTCATTATATTTACTCCTATCCGCTGACCATTCAGCTATCAAAACTAACAATCGTACAGTGATAATGATTTTTGGTAATACACCTCTGTGTAACTGTAATCGTGATATCAGTTTTTTGTACTCGATAAACATCTACATCTATTACAAGTACTGGTTCAGATATCCCACGAAGTTAATGCTAAATTAATTCCATAGGCAGAACCAGAAATTGGCAATGCAACAAAAATTCAACAAATATTCATCAAAACCTTTGCATAGATAGTTTTTTACCTATAAATAAATGACAGTTACTATTTGAGTTATGGTGTTCATGATATGCAATTGGTTGAGAAGATATCCCGGCTAAGTCAGTATCTGGAAAGTGGGCTGTATGAAAGACGGCAGGCCATCAGGCTTTGTCTGCTGGCTGCTTTATGTGGAGAAAGTGTTTTCCTTCTCGGACCTCCGGGTATAGCAAAAAGCCTGATCGCTCGTCGGATAAAATTTTCTTTTCAGAATGCCCGTCATTTTGAATACCTGATGACACGCTTTTCCACCCCGGAAGAGATTTTCGGTCCTCTCTCTATTCAGGCGTTAAAAGATGAAGGGCGTTATCAGCGTCTTACTGCAGGTTATTTACCTGAGGCAGAAATTGTTTTTTTAGATGAAATCTGGAAAGCAGGCCCTGCTATTTTGAATACGCTACTGACAGCTATAAATGAAAAAAAATTCAGAAATGGCAATCAGGAAGAACTGTTACCAATGAGGTTATTGATCACCGCTTCCAATGAACTCCCTGATGCCAATAATGGCCTGGAAGCACTTTATGATCGCATTCTGATCCGACTTTGGTTGGATAATATTCAGGAAAAGAAAAGTTTTCATGCTTTACTCACAGATCACAGCAATGAAAATACCAACCCTGTACCCGACCACTTTCAAATTACCAATGAAGAGCTTGATCAATGGCAGGATAAAGTCAGCCACATATCCCTTCCGATCCCTATTTTTGAGTTGATCTATCAACTGCGTCAGCAAATTAATACTATAGAAAATACTCCTCATACCTCAGATCGTCGATGGAAAAAATCTATTCGTTTATTACAGGTCAGTGCTTTTTTCAGTGGAAGAAACGCTATATCTCCCCTGGATCTCGTTCTACTAAAAGATTGTCTGTGGCACGACTTAAATGCTTTAAAACTTATCCCTCAACTTCTGCATAATTTACTGACAGAACAGGCTTATCAACAACGCTCTTTAACCCACAAAATGGAAGTGCTATACCAACAGTGGATGAAAGCCAGACAAGATAAAAATCCCCATCCACCTTTACAACTATCCACTAAAGTATCAGTTTTTGGTCGCCGTACTCACTATTTGCTTCCTGAAAACATCAATGGTGAGAAGCTGACACTATTTCTGTCATCTTCACTAAATTTACATGATCTTGCTGTTAATTTTATCGAAGTAGAGAAATGTCATCTGGAAAAATCCCTTAAAAAGAACGGTGGCACTTTATCTGTCCGGTTAAATGGAATTGGTTTTCCACAAAAAATTCCTTTTGAAATTAACAAAAAAAATCAAATTGAAATGCTGGATATCAGCCGAAATCGTGCTGTGTTATGTCTATCTGAACAAAAGCAGGTAATCCTGAAAAAAGAACAGGCACAATGGAAGGAAAAACTCTTGTCTATTGACGATGAAATCCAGCACCAGCACCAATTGTTTAGCCAGCATCAGCCCTGCTTATTTATCGAGCCACATTGGCTGGCTGATATTGAGCAAAGTTTTTCCCAATTAACCGAAGAGCTTCAGAAATTAAGATCAAAAATGGGGTGATGACATGCTAACTCTGACTTCGCTCGATCTTCTACTCGCCATAAATGAAAGTAATTTGATCGAGGAAATTATCTTAACATTCTTAAACACACCTCAATTGATCATCTTCTTTAAAAATTTTCCCGGAATAAAACAAGCATTGCTGAAAGAAATTCCAGACTGGCGAAAAACATTGCAGCAAAGGATAGAGGAAACCCTTATTCCTTTACCTTTGGCTGAGGAATTTCATTTATATCAACAAATAACAATAATGGAATCTGCTGAGTTTTATCAGAAATTACCTCACCTTGTTGAAAAGCTAAAGCAAATTCAATCCCCTTTTGCTAATGATGCCAACAAATTATATCAGCGATCATTTCAGGGGAGTAAAGCTGGGCATGTATTGTTTATTCAACGCTGGCGCGAGTGTCTGCTCCATCAAACGATGACAATTCATAAGACATTATTGGAACAAGAAAAGGATCTGTTTCTGACAGAGATCCAGAAAAGATTACTAGTAGCAAGTCATCTTGCGCCTATCTTCAATGAAAATGATCAATCAGCCGGGTGCCTATGGGATATGAGCAAGGGTCAGTTTCAACTGTCAGAACATAACATATCGCTACTAAATCAATATGCTGAATTCCTCAGACAACAACCTGAACTTGAGCAGTTAGCTCAACTATTGGGCCGTAGTCAAACCGCTAAATCATTACCTAAAGACAGCACAGCTCTGGAACCATTTACCCAAACTGAATGTATTCCCGATACCGTGCCAGAGCAAGTCAGCGGGCTTCAACAAAGTGATGACATTCTGAGAGTTTTGCCTACAGAGTTGGCCATGCTAGAGGTTGAAGAGTTGGAGTATGAGTTTTATCGTCGACTAGTAGAAAGAAAACTACTGACCTATCGCTTGCAGGGAAATAACTGGCAGACAAAAACTGTTTTAAAACCGGCTATTCATCATCATGACGAAAGGCAACCCAGAGGGCCATTTATTGTCTGTGTGGATACTTCCGGTTCGATGGGAGGCTTCAATGAGCGCTGTGCCAAAGCATTTTGCCTGGCTTTGATGCGTATCGCACTGGCTGATAACCGCCAGTGTCATATCATGCTATTTTCCACAGATATCGTTCATTATGACTTAACATCGCAGAATGGATTAACTCAGGCGGTGAATTTTCTGGGACAAACATTCAAGGGAGGAACGGATCTGGCCTTCTGCCTGAAAACAGCAATAGGAAAAATGGAAAAATACATCTGGAAAGATGCTGACGCTGTTGTCATTTCAGATTTCATTGCCCAGCGTTTACCGGGTGATCTAATCCATCAGGTACAAAATCTGCAACAGCACCAACAACACCGCTTCCATGCGGTCTCCCTGTCCAATTACGGGAAGCCCGGTATCATGCGAATATTCGATTATATCTGGCGTTTTGATACCGGGATTACAAGCCGTTTACTGCGAAAGTGGCAGCACTGAAAACTTAATTCTTTCAAAAAACAGACTTACAGGACACCTTCAACAGATTCAATTATTTCTGGTGACCAAACACCACACTGAACCTGACCAATGTGTGACATTTGCAGCAACAACATCACTAAACGGGACTGACCAATACCACCACCGATAGATTGTGGCATCTCACCTTTCAGAAGAGACTGGTGCCAGTCGTACTGTAAACGCTCTTCATCACCGGACAACGCAAGCTGACGCTCCAGCGCTTCCGCATCAACACGGATCCCCATTGAAGAAATTTCAAAAGCATCCTGCAAAACAGGGTTCCAAACGATAATGTCACCGTTCAGGCCAAGGAAACCATCGCTGTTTGGTGTTGTCCAATCGTCATAGTCCGGTGCACGAACATCATGTGCCTGACCATCAGACAGCTTACCGCCGATTCCCATCAGGAAAACAGCACCAAATTCTTTTGCAGCCGCACGTTCACGACCTTTGGCATCCAGATCAGGGTAGCGTTTCAGAAGCTCTTCACTGTGCATGAAGTGAATTTGATCTGGCAGGAACGGTGCCAGACCAAATTCCTTACTGACTGCTTGTTGTGTTTCTTTTATCGCTTCGTAGATTTTACCCACTGTCTGTTTTAAATAGTCGAGTGAACGGCAACCTTCACCCACTACTTTTTCCCAATCCCACTGATCAACAAAGACCGAATGGATAGGAGTCAGGCGATCCTCATCAGGACGCAGAGCCTTCATATGCGTATACAATCCTTGTTCTGCCTGAAAACCAAAGCGACCTAATGTTTTACGTTTCCATTTAGCCAGAGAATGAACCACTTCAAACGTTGCATCAGGTAGTGTCTTAACCTTAACCTGTACCGCTTTTTCGTGGCCAGACAGGTTATCCTGAGTACCATCACCAAGACGGCTCAGAATTGGTCCCTGTACTTCGATTAAACCAAGTTGCTTCTCTAGCAGACGTGAAAAGTAAGATTTCACAAAACTAATCTGCTGCTGTTTTTCAATAAAGGATGTTTTCATGATGCTGCTCTCTAAATTTTTTAGTGACCCTGTGTCCTGTTGATATATATTAAGCAACAAAACAGAGTATAAATTCAATATCTGATAATAAAAATATACACCAGTGCAGATAAACGATAATTTTTACACTATAAAAATGAATATCATTTAAAAATAGGGATTGAAAATGGCAGAAATTTATCAGATCGATAATTTAGACCGAGACATACTTCATGCTTTAATGGATAACGCACGTACCCCCTATGCTGAATTAGCCAAGAAATTCGCCGTCAGCCCGGGTACGATCCATGTTCGCGTAGAAAAAATGAAGCAGGCGGGAATTATTTCCGGCACTCGGGTTGATATCAGTGCTAAACAACTCGGGTTTGACGTATGCTGCTTTATTGGCATCATCCTGAAAAGCGCGAAAGACTATCCGGCAGCATTACAAAAGCTCGACATGTTGGATGAAGTCGTTGAAGTTTATTACACAACAGGGCATTACAGTATTTTTATCAAAGTCATGTGCCGGTCTATCGAATCTCTTCAAGATGTGCTTATTAACAAGATCCAAACCATTGATGAAATACAGTCAACGGAAACACTGATCTCGCTGCAAAACCCGATCATGAGGACGATAAAACCCTGATCCTGAAAAACCTATAACCATATTATCCACAGGTAGATCCCGGCAGACTCACAACGTACAATAGTTGCTCTTCAAATTTAGCAAGGATCATGATGAGCACGATAACCTTAATCAGCGGTAGCACAATGGGCAGCGCTGAGTATGTTGCTGAGCATATGGCAGAGATCTTGGATAATCTTGGTTTTTCAACAGAGATATTACATGGCCCTTCATTAGGTGATTTGCCTCTGAATGGGCTGTGGATTGTCGTCACATCAACACATGGAGCAGGAGATTTACCTGAAAATCTTCAACCTCTCGCGGATGAGATCGCACAACAGAAACCTGATCTGAGTCTTGTAACATTTGGTGCTGTTGGGATTGGCAGTTCTGAATATGACACATTTTGTGGTGCAATAAGATCATTGGAACAATTATTAGAAGATCGGCAGGCAAAAAGGATCGGCGATCGACTGGAAATAGACATCTTGCAACACGAAATTCCAGAAGATCCAGCCGAAGAATGGGTCAAAGAATGGGCAAAGTTACTCTGATCAGATTAAAATTTTAGCGATCAACTGTGGATAACTTAGCTAAAAAGCAGGGGTTAACCCGTAGTTATCCATTTAATAACCCTATCCCGATCTAACGGTTGTGCATAACTAGCTATTTAGATCCCAGCTTATACTGAGTTGGATCACGGATCATTCACAGCAAATGATCCTTTTCAGCATCATGATCTTTCTATGGAAAATCCACTTATCCACAGATGATCGCGATCCTAATAAAAGATCTAATAAAGAGATCTTTAAATAAAAAGATCTTATTTTAAATAATGACGATCACTCCTACTTGGTCTAATGACCAAACTTGAGTAGAATTCTCTCCCCAATGCAAACTAGCATTCTTACAATTGAAGGTTCGCACATGTTTTATCCAGAACATTTTGACGTCATCATTATCGGCGGTGGTCACGCAGGTACTGAAGCAGCAATGGCAGCCGCACGTATGGGGCGTCAAACCTTATTACTGACTCACAATATTGATACTTTGGGCCAGATGTCATGTAATCCAGCCATTGGTGGGATCGGTAAAGGGCATCTGGTAAAAGAGATCGATGCACTTGGCGGTCTGATGGCAAAAGCAACGGATCTGGCTGGTATTCAGTTCAGAACACTTAATGCCAGCAAAGGCCCTGCGGTTCGTGCAACACGAGCACAGGCTGATCGTGTACTGTATCGACAGGCTGTAAGAACTGCACTGGAAAATCAGCCTAACTTAATGATCTTCCAACAATCAGTCGAAGATCTAATCGTTGAAAATGACACAGTTATCGGTGTTGTTACTCGTATGGGACTGAAATTCAGGGCAAAATCTGTTGTCCTGACGGTTGGTACTTTCCTTGATGGAAAAATTCACATCGGTCTGGAAAATTACAGTGGTGGACGTGCTGGTGATCCTCCGGCGATCGCTTTGTCACATCGTTTACGCGAACTCCCTTTGCGTGTTTCCCGACTGAAAACGGGTACACCACCTCGTATCGATGCAAGAACCATTGATTTCAGCCAACTTGAACAACAATTTGGTGATAACCCAACACCTGTATTTTCTTTCATGGGAAACAGGGATCAACATCCACAACAGATCCCGTGTTACATCACTCATACCAATGAAAAAACCCATGAAGTGATCCGTAATAATTTGGATCGCAGTCCAATGTACGCGGGGATCATCGAAGGGATCGGGCCACGCTATTGCCCTTCTATCGAAGATAAAGTGATGCGCTTCGCCGATCGTAATGCACACCAGATCTTCCTTGAACCAGAAGGGCTTACCAGCAACGAAATTTATCCTAATGGGATTTCAACCAGCCTGCCATTTGACGTACAAATGCAGATAGTCCACTCCATGAAAGGCATGGAAAATGCGCGGATTATCCGCCCGGGTTACGCGATCGAATATGACTTCTTCGATCCACGCGATTTGAAACAGACGCTCGAAAGCAAATTTATTAATGGTTTGTTCTTTGCGGGTCAGATCAATGGCACGACCGGTTACGAAGAAGCTGCGGCTCAAGGATTATTAGCAGGCCTGAACGCTGCCCGTTATGCTACTGACGAAGAAGGTTGGTTCCCTCGCCGTGATCAGGCTTATATCGGTGTATTGGTTGATGATCTATGCACTCTGGGAACAAAAGAACCTTACCGGATGTTCACATCACGTGCAGAATATCGTTTGATGTTACGTGAAGACAATGCTGATCTACGTTTGACAGAACAAGGTCGTGAACTAGGATTAGTTGACGATCTGCGTTGGGAACATTATTCCCGTAAAGTTGAAATGATTGAGCAAGAGCGTCAACGCCTGAGTAATATCTGGGTTCATCCACACTCTGAAAGTCTGGATGAGATCAATCAAGTGCTGAAAACCCCATTGTCAAAAGAAGCCAATGGTGAAGATTTACTTCGTCGCCCGGAAATGAACTACGAATTGCTGACATCAATGCCACGTTTTGCACCGGGGCTGACTGAACCTCAGGCAGCAGATCAGGTTGAGATCCAGGTTAAATACGAAGGTTATATTGCCCGTCAGCTGGAAGAGATCGAAAAACAGCTGCGTAACGAAAACACGGTATTGCCTGTTGATCTTGATTACAAACAAGTCAACGGACTTTCGAATGAAGTTGTTGCAAAACTGAATGACCATAAACCAAGTACTATTGGTCAGGCTTCACGTATTTCTGGCATTACACCGGCAGCTATCTCCATCTTGCTGGTATGGTTGAAAAAACAGGGTTTATTGCGTCGTAGTGCCTAAGAGGACAAGGTTTTGTTTAACAAATTGGAATCGCTGTTAGCGAAGACTGACATTATTTTATCGTCGGAGCAAAAACAGCAACTTGTTGCCTACGTTGATATGCTCAACAAATGGAACAAAGCTTACAATCTAACATCTGTTCGTGATCCAGAACAAATGCTGGTTCGCCATGTTATGGATAGCATTGTCGTTAATCCCTTCCTTCAGGGAACTCGTTTTATTGATGTTGGAACAGGGCCCGGCTTACCGGGCATTCCACTGGCAATTGTACGGCCTGATTCTCATTTCACCTTACTGGATAGTTTAGGGAAACGCGTCCGTTTTCTACGCCAGGTTCAACATGAGTTAGGGCTTACTAACGTTGAGCCAGTACAGAGCAGGGTTGAAGCGTTTACGCCTGAGGTACTTTTTGACGGCGTGATCAGCAGGGCTTTTGCATCTTTGCAGGATATGCTGTCATGGTGCCATCATCTCCCTAAAGCCATTGATGGGCGTTTTTATGCGCTGAAGGGCATAGTACCGGAAGAGGAGCTGGCTCAGTTACCTGCGGGGATCAGTCTTGATGCAGTCATTCCGCTTCAGGTTCCTGAGCAAGAAGGGCAGCGCCATTTAGTGGTACTTAAGTAAAACAGATTTTGTTGTTTATCAATAAAAGTTTAAATAATTAGTGACGTCGGCCACAGTTATATTGTTACGGACGTTACTAATTATCTTCCCCGTCTTTTCATATTTATTTACCGGTAGATCACAGAAAAATAACTTTCATTTTATATTGAGCAAATTGTTCTTTCTAAGAAGAGACATCCATTTTCTTTATAAATAAATTTTAGAGAAAGTGTTCAAAATAAATCTTTAAGATTTTTTGGGGATATATTGAATAAAACTTTATGGCTATAATATTAATTAATTGATTTTATATAGAAAAAATAAAAGATAATCATCACAAATTTAATGATAAACAGTATTAATGTTTTGATTGAGTGTGATATGTATCACGTTTGTTTTCGGGCTCGATAGATTAAACGTTACAAAATACTAAATGGTATTTGTGAGCAATCTACCATCAAAGTTAGAAATTTAAATTATTATTCACTTTTTCGCTACTTATGGATTGAATTCATTTCGTCTGCCCGTATAATTTGCACGTTTTTGTCACTTGACACTCTTAAGCAAAGACAGTTTTATACAACATTCAGCAAAGCCTGATATGTAATGGTGTACTTCAGGGAGAAAACAAAAGTCATGTCTGTATCCCTTTATAGCGGTAAAATTGCACTGAAACTGTTACTTTTGCAGTTAATGACTTTTGTTATTCTCAGTGCGGCTTTTTATACCAGAAGTACCGAGTGGGGCGTTTCTGCTTTTGCCGGTGGGTTAGCATTTTGGCTGCCAAATGTCATTTTTATGCTGCTCACTCACTTTCAAAAGGTAAAAGAAGAGGGTGTACCTGTACGCATTGCATGGTTCTTCGCGATTGGTGAAGGGGTTAAAGTTATCACCTCAATAGCCATGCTGATAGTTGCCTTAGGGGTGTTCAAGGCGGCATTTGCACCACTTGGTGTGGCCTATTTAGCGGTGCTGATTGTGCAGATCATCGCACCTGCCGTAATGAACGGTTAGTGTTTTTAACAATAAAAGGGTAAAAAGCATCATGTCTGCATCAGGAGAAGTTTCAACTTCAGAGTATATAAGTCATCACCTGAGACACCTTCAGTTAGACTTGCGTACCTTTGAGTTGGTCAATCCCCAAGCTAATGGCTATGAAGCGACGTTCTGGACGTTGAACATTGACTCGCTTTTTTTCTCCGTTGTATTAGGGATGTTGTTTCTGTTTGTGTTCAGGAAGGTCGCGGTTAATGCCACTGCTGGTGTGCCGGGTAAATTCCAGACTGCAGTAGAAATGATTATCGGTTTCGTTGATAACACTGTACGTGATATGTATCACGGAAAGAGCAAAGTAATTGCCCCTCTGGCTTTGACTGTGTTCGTCTGGGTGTTTTTGATGAACGCATTGGATTTGCTGCCAATCGATCTCATTCCTTTAATCGGTGAATATGTCTTCGGCCTGCCTGCTCTGCGTATTGTTCCAACAGCAGATGTTAGTGTCACTATGTCGATGGCGCTTGGCGTCTTTGTCCTCATTCTATTCTATAGCATTAAGATGAAAGGAATCGGCGGTTTTGCGAAGGAGCTGGGGTTACAGCCTTTCAATCATCCTCTGTTTATTCCTATTAACTTAATTTTGGAAGGGGTTAGCTTGCTGTCTAAACCTATATCACTCGGTCTGCGACTGTTTGGTAATATGTATGCCGGCGAACTGATCTTTATTCTTATTGCGGCTCTCTTACCGTTTTGGTCACAGTGGATGCTCAGCTTACCATGGGCGATTTTCCACATACTGATTATTACGTTACAAGCCTTTATTTTCATGGTTCTGACGATTGTTTATCTGTCGATGGCATCTGAAGAGCATTAATTTTATCAATCATTAATAGTGTTTTAACTGAAACAAACTGGAGACTGTCATGGATATAAACATGGATCTGCTGTACATAGCTGCCGCTATTCTGATGGGTTTGGCTGCTATCGGTGCTGCGATCGGTATCGGCATCCTTGGGGGCAAATTCTTGGAAGGTGCAGCTCGTCAGCCTGATCTGATCCCTCTGCTGCGTACTCAGTTCTTTATCGTTATGGGTCTGGTTGACGCCATCCCGATGATCGCTGTGGGCCTGGGCTTGTATATGATGTTCGCTGTCGGTACCAAGTAACGAACAGAACTGAAAATTAAGCCGATTCATTAATTGAAATAGAGGTATTGTGCCGTGAATATTAACGCAACAATCCTCGGCCAGGCCATCGCGTTTGTCCTGTTTGTTTTGTTCTGTATGAAGTATGTATGGCCACCAATCATGGCGGCCATCGAAAAGCGTCAGAAAGAAATTGCTGACGGTTTGGCTTCAGCAGAGCGTGCTAAAAAGAACCTGGACTTAGCGCAAGCCAATGCGACCGACCAACTGAAAAAAGCGAAAGCAGACGCACACGCTATCATCGAGCAGGCTAATAAACAAAGAGCCCAGATTATTGATGATGCAAGGACTGAAGCTGAGCTGGAACGTAGCAAAATAGTAGCGCAGGCTCATGCTGAAGTTGAAGCTGAAAGCAAGCGTGTTCGTGAAGAGCTACGTAAACAGGTTGCGCTGTTGGCTATCGCAGGTGCCGAGAAGATCATCGAACGTTCCGTGGATGAAGCTGCTAACAGCGACATCGTTGATAAACTGGTCGCTGAACTGTAAGGAGGGAGGGGCATGTCTGAATTTGCTACTGTAGCTCGCCCCTACGCCAAAGCAGCTTTTGACTTTGCTGTGGAACACCAATCTCTCGAACACTGGCAGAACATGCTGGCGTTCGTTGCAGAGGTAACCCGCAATGAGCAGGTTGGTGAGCTGCTTTCCGGTTCATTAGCACCGGAAACGTTAGCCAATACCTTTATCACTTTATGTGATGATCAGGTAGATGAGCATGCTCGTAACTTTATTCGTGTCATGGCAGAAAATGGTCGCTTGCTGGTATTACCAGAAGTCTTCCTGCAATTTATCCAATTGCGTGCATCACTGGAATCAACAATTGATGTTGAAGTGATATCTGCGTCCGAACTGAATGAGCAGCAGCAGGCTAAAATTTCTGCGGCGATGGAAAAACGTCTGTCACGCAAAGTGAAGCTGAATTGCAAAATTGACAAGTCTGTTATTGCCGGCGTGATTATCCGTGCGGGTGACATGGTGATCGATGGCAGTATTCGTGGCCGTCTGGATCGTTTAACAGACGTCTTGCAGTCTTAAGGGGACTGGAGCATATGCAACTGAATTCCACCGAAATCAGCGAACTGATCAAACAGCGTATTGCTCAGTTCAATGTGGTGAGCGAAGCTCACAATGAAGGTACGATTGTTTCCGTTAACGACGGTATCATTCGTGTCCACGGTTTAGCCGATGTCATGCAGGGTGAGATGATCGCACTGCCTGGCAACCGTTATGCAATTGCACTGAACCTGGAGCGAGACTCCGTGGGTGCGGTTGTGATGGGGCCGTATGCTGACTTGGCCGAAGGCATGAAAGTCAAATGTACTGGCCGTATTTTGGAAGTACCTGTTGGTCGTGGTTTGCTGGGTCGTGTTGTTAACACACTGGGTGAGCCAATCGATGGTAAAGGCGCTGTTGAGAATGATGGTTTTTCCCCAGTAGAAGTTATCGCTCCGGGCGTTATTGATCGTCAATCCGTTGACCAGCCTGTCCAGACAGGTTACAAATCTGTTGATGCCATGATCCCAATCGGCCGTGGTCAGCGTGAGCTGGTTATCGGTGACCGTCAGACGGGTAAAACTGCGCTGGCGATTGATGCGATCATCAACCAACGTGATTCCGGTATCAAATGTATTTACGTAGCGATTGGTCAGAAAGCCTCTACTATTGCTAACGTAGTTCGTAAACTGGAAGAGCATGACGCACTGAAAAACACCATCGTTGTTGTTGCATCTGCTTCTGAATCTGCTGCTCTGCAATATCTGGCACCATATTCTGGCTGTGCGATGGGTGAATACTTCCGTGATCGTGGTGAAGATGCCCTGATTGTTTACGATGACCTGTCTAAACAGGCTGTTGCTTACCGTCAGATTTCTCTGTTGCTGCGCCGTCCGCCTGGACGTGAAGCATTCCCTGGTGACGTTTTCTATCTGCACTCCCGTCTATTGGAGCGTGCAGCGCGTGTTAACGCTGAATATGTTGAAAAGTACACCAATGGTGAAGTGAAAGGCAAAACAGGTTCTCTGACAGCACTGCCAATCATCGAAACACAGGCTGGTGACGTTTCTGCATTCGTACCGACAAACGTTATCTCCATTACTGATGGTCAGATCTTCCTTGAATCTGCTCTGTTCAACGCAGGCATCCGTCCGGCGGTTAACCCGGGGATTTCCGTATCCCGTGTAGGTGGTGCTGCTCAGACTAAGATTATCAAGAAATTGTCTGGTGGTATCCGTACTGCTCTGGCTCAGTACCGCGAACTGGCGGCATTCTCCCAGTTTGCATCTGATCTGGATGATGCGACTCGTAAGCAGCTGGATCACGGTCAGAAAGTAACTGAGCTGTTGAAACAGAAACAGTATCAGCCAATGTCTATCGCACAACAGGCTCTGTCTCTGTTTGCTGCTGAGCGTGGCTATCTGGAAGATGTCGAAATCGCGAAAGTGGTCAGTTTCGAATCTGCGCTGTTGGCGTATGCTAGCCATGAACATGCTGATCTTCTGAAAGAGATTGACCACTCTGGCGATTACAACGGAGAGATTGAAGCGAAGCTGAAAGCTCTGTTGGAATCCTTCAAGGCGACTCAGTCCTGGTAACACTATTCGGCCCTGTTTGATTCTGTTTAACGAAAAAACACGGGCCGTCTGGTTGAATACGGAGAAGCAGAAATGGCCGGCGCAAAAGAGATACGTACCAAAATCGCCAGTGTGCAGAACACGCAGAAAATCACTAAAGCGATGGAAATGGTCGCCGCGTCCAAAATGCGTAAAACGCAGGACCGCATGGCGGCCAGCCGTCCTTATGCAGATACCATTCGCAGCGTGATTGGACACCTTGCGTTAGGTAATCTGGAGTACAAACACCCATACCTTGAAGAGCGTGAAGTTAAACGCGTTGGGTACGTGGTTGTTTCTACTGACCGTGGTTTATGTGGCGGTTTGAACATTAACTTGTTCAAAAAATTGCTGATAGAAATGAAAGACTGGTCTGATAAAAAAGTCCAGGTTGATTTGGCACTTATTGGATCAAAAGCGGTTTCTTTCTTTTCTTCTGTTGGTGGCAACGTTGTTGCCCAGGTAACAGGGATGGGAGATAACCCATCATTGTCCGAATTGATCGGGCCAGTCAGCGTCATGATGCAAGCATATGACGAAGGGCGTCTGGATAAACTGTATATAGTGACAAATAAGTTCCACAATACAATGTCTCAGGTTCCGACAATCACTCAGTTATTGCCTCTGCCAGCCGGAGACGATGAAACACTGAAGAAAAAGTCCTGGGATTATCTGTATGAACCAGATCCTAAGGCGCTGTTGGATACCCTGCTGCGTCGCTATATAGAATCGCAAGTTTATCAGGGCGTCGTTGAAAACCTGGCTAGTGAGCAGGCCGCACGAATGGTAGCGATGAAAGCCGCGACTGATAACGGTGGCAACCTGATCAAAGAGTTGCAGTTGGTTTACAACAAAGCTCGTCAGGCCAGCATTACTCAGGAACTCACCGAAATCGTTTCGGGTGCAGCTGCGGTTTAACAGCTAGGTTTACGAATTACGTAGAGGATTCAAGATGGCTACTGGAAAGATTATCCAGGTAATCGGCGCCGTGGTGGACGTCGAATTCCCTCAGGACAGCGTACCAAAAGTATACGATGCCCTTGAGGTTAAAAACGGTGAAGAAAAACTGGTGCTGGAAGTTCAGCAGCAGTTAGGCGGCGGTATCGTTCGCTGTATCGCAATGGGTACTTCTGATGGTCTGCGCCGTAATTTGGAAGTGACTGATTTAGGTCATCCAATCGAAGTCCCTGTTGGTGAAGCGACTCTGGGTCGTATCATGAACGTACTAGGTGACCCGATTGATATGAAAGGTGACATTGGCGAGCAAGAGCGCTGGTCAATTCACCGTACTGCACCAAGCTATGAAGAGTTATCTAACTCTCAGGAACTGCTGGAAACCGGTATCAAAGTAATGGACCTGATTTGTCCATTCGCTAAAGGTGGTAAAGTCGGTCTGTTCGGTGGTGCGGGTGTAGGTAAAACCGTTAACATGATGGAGCTGATCCGTAACATCGCGATCGAGCACTCCGGTTACTCTGTATTTGCGGGTGTCGGTGAACGTACCCGTGAAGGTAACGACTTCTATCATGAAATGACAGACTCCAACGTACTGGACAAAGTATCTCTGGTATACGGTCAGATGAATGAGCCACCAGGAAACCGTCTGCGTGTTGCTCTGACCGGTCTGACCATGGCGGAAAAATTCCGTGATGAAGGCCGTGACGTTCTGTTGTTCGTCGATAACATTTACCGTTATACCCTGGCAGGTACCGAAGTATCGGCACTGTTGGGTCGTATGCCATCTGCGGTAGGTTATCAGCCAACGCTGGCGGAAGAGATGGGTGTTCTGCAAGAACGTATCACCTCAACCAAAACGGGCTCAATCACTTCCGTACAGGCCGTTTACGTTCCTGCGGATGACTTGACTGACCCATCACCAGCAACAACCTTTGCTCACTTGGATGCAACCGTTGTACTGAGCCGTCAGATCGCATCTCTGGGTATCTACCCAGCGGTTGACCCACTGGATTCAACCAGCCGTCAGCTTGATCCACTCGTTGTTGGTCAAGAGCACTATGATGTAGCTCGTGGCGTTCAGTCTATCCTGCAACGTTATCAGGAACTGAAAGACATCATCGCTATTCTGGGTATGGACGAACTGTCAGAAGATGACAAACTGGTTGTTGCTCGTGCTCGTAAGATCCAGCGCTTCCTGTCTCAGCCATTCTTCGTTGCAGAAGTATTTACCGGTTCACCAGGTAAATTCGTGTCTCTGAAAGACACCATCCGTGGCTTCAAAGGCATCCTGAACGGTGATTATGACCACCTGCCAGAGCAGGCGTTCTACATGGTTGGTACCATCGAAGAAGCTATAGAAAAAGCTAAGAAGCTTTAATACGGCTGACGGGAGGTTGATATGGCTGCAATGACGTTCTCCCTGAACGTAGTCAGCGCTGAAAAACTGATGTTTGAAGGGCTGGTACAGAAAATTCAGGTGACTGGTAGTGAAGGTGAGTTGGGGATTTATCCTCAGCACACCCCGCTGCTTACTGCCATAAAACCGGGCATGATACGTATTGTTAAGCAGTTTGGTGAAGAAGAGTTTATCTACCTGTCAGGTGGTATTCTGGAAGTTCAGCCAAACGGCGTGATCGTACTGGCCGATACAGCGATCCGTGGTAAGGATTTGGATGAAGCCAAAGTGCTTGAAGCCAAGCGCAAGGCGGAAGAACATGTCCGTAATTCCCACGGCGATGTTGATTATGCTCAGGCATCTGCTGAATTGTCGAAAGCGATTGCAAAACTTCGTGTAATCGAACTGACGAAACAGCTGATGTAGGATTACCCAATAAATTTCAAATATTAGCTGATAAGGTTAAATTTGAGAGATAAAAGGTAAATACCCAATGGATTTCGAATTGCATTGAGACAATTGGAAAGACAGAGGGTAAGGCAGTAGATAAAAAGCCAGTTAGTCATGCTAACTGGCTTTTTTGCATTACGAAATATGTAGCAATTTATTTCGTAAACAGGTTTACTTTTATACTTAAAATCGGAATTGTCAGGTTTCTTATGTCTATTACACCCAACGCAACTGTTTCCAAGCCAATTACTTCCAAATCAACGAGTGCAAAAAGTGTTGTGATACTGGCTGCGGGAAAAGGAACCCGCATGTATTCTGACCTCCCTAAAGTCCTGCACTCACTGGCGGGAAAGCCGATGGTTCAGCATGTCATTGATACTGCAATGGCATTGGGTACCCAAAATGTTCATCTGGTATATGGGCATGGTGGTGACCTAATGAAACAAACGCTTTCAGGCCAGAAAAACGCTAATCAAAACCTGAACTGGGTATTGCAAGCAGAGCAGTTAGGTACTGGTCACGCGATGCAGCAGGCTGCTCCACATTTTGCCGATGATGAAGATATTCTGATCCTCTACGGCGATGTACCACTGATTGCTCAGGATACGTTAGAACGTTTGATCGAAGCTAAACCAGAAGGTGGTATTGGCTTATTGACTGCTATTTTGGATAACCCGACCGGATATGGTCGTATCATCCGCGAAAATGGTGAAGTCACAGGGATCATCGAACAAAAAGATGCCACTGACGAGCAGCGTAAAATCAACGAAATTAACACCGGCATTCTGGTCGCAAACGGTGGTGATTTGAAGCGCTGGTTATCCAAACTGGAAAACAATAATGCGCAGGGTGAATACTACCTGACAGACGTTATTGCACTTGCACATCAGGAAGGCTGTCAGATTAAAGCTGTTCATCCAAGCCGTTTAAGTGAAATGGAAGGGGTTAACAACCGTCTTCAGCTTTCTGCTCTGGAACGTATTTACCAGTCTGAACAAGCAGAAAAATTACTGCTGGCGGGTGTCATGTTACTCGACCCGGCTCGTTTCGATCTGCGCGGAACACTAGAGCATGGCCGGGATATCATCATTGATACCAATGTCATTATTGAAGGTCATGTCGTATTGGGGAATAACGTTCAGATAGGTTCTGGCTGTATTCTGAAAAACTGCGTTATCGGTGATGGTGTGGTAATCAGCCCTTATACTGTAATAGAAGATTCTGAACTCGCAGCTGAATGTACCGTCGGGCCTTTTGCGCGCTTGCGTCCGGGATCTAAATTGGCGGAAAAAGCCCATGTCGGCAATTTCGTTGAAATGAAAAAATCCTCCCTTGGCAAAGGTTCCAAAGCAGGGCACCTGACTTATTTGGGTGATTCTGAAATTGGAAGTAATGTAAATATCGGTGCAGGAACCATTACCTGTAACTATGATGGCGCCAATAAATTTAAGACTGTCATTGGTGATGATGTATTTGTGGGGTCTGACAGCCAGCTTGTTGCTCCTGTAAACATTGCTAAAGGTGTGACAATTGGCGCAGGAACTACCGTAACAAAAGATGTTGCTGAAAATGAACTGGTTATCAGCCGTGTTAAGCAAACACATATTAGGGACTGGAAACGTCCTGTTAAGAAAAAATAAAATATATCTATAAATAATAAAAATCCCCATCTCTACAAAGCTCGGGGAACGGTAAATCCAGAACGAGATTTGCCGGAACACAATCAGGTTGTGAGACATAAAAAGGGCGTTTACAGCCCTATTTTTAGGAATAAAAACACATGTGTGGAATCGTTGGTGCAGTAGCACAGCGTGATATAGCAGAAATATTGATCGAAGGTCTTCGTCGTCTGGAATACCGTGGTTATGATTCTGCGGGGTTGGCTGTCGTTGACAGCGAAAATCAGATGACTCGTCTGCGTGAAGTGGGCAAAGTACAGATGCTGGCTGATGAAGCAGATAAACAGCCTGTTATCGGTGGTACAGGTATTGCTCATACCCGTTGGGCGACACACGGAGAGCCAAGTGAGCGTAATGCTCACCCTCATACTTCTGAGCATATTGCAGTTGTGCATAACGGTATTATTGAAAACCATGAAGAACTGCGTGAAGAACTGAAAGCACGTGGTTATGGTTTCTCTTCAGATACCGATACTGAAACCATTGCTCACCTTGTTCACTGGGAACAGCAACAGGGTGGCTCATTACTGGAAATCGTACAGCGTGTTATCCCACAATTGCGCGGCGCTTATGGCACCGTCATTATGGATAGTCGTCAGCCAGATGTGCTGGTAGCTGCGCGTTCCGGTAGCCCATTAGTGATTGGTCTGGGCGTTGGTGAAAACTTTCTGGCATCTGACCAGTTGGCATTACTGCCGGTGACTCGCCGCTTTATCTATCTGGAAGAAGGCGACGTTGCTGAAATCACCCGCCGCACTGTTCGCATTTTTGATGTGCAGGGCGAAGCCGTTGAGCGCGAGCAGATTGAATCCAACGTTCAGTATGATGCAGGTGACAAAGGTGTTTACCGTCACTACATGCAGAAAGAGATTTACGAACAGCCAATGGCGATTAAAAACACGCTGGAAGGCCGTGTGAGTCATGGTGAAGTTAATCTGTCAGAGCTGGGCGCTAATGCAGCAGAATTACTGTCTCAGGTTGAACACATCCAGATCGTTGCCTGCGGAACGTCTTTCAATGCCGGTATGGTTTCCCGTTACTGGTTTGAATCACTGGCGGGTATTCCGTGTGATGTAGAAATTGCCTCTGAATTCCGTTACCGTAAACCAGCCTGCCGTAAAGGCAGCCTGCTGATCACCCTATCCCAATCCGGTGAAACAGCGGATACACTGGCCGCACTGCGTTTATCCAAAGAACTGGGTTACCTGACTTCCCTGACTATCTGTAACGTTGCGGGTTCATCGCTGGTACGCGAATCAGACTTTGCTCTGATGACCAAAGCGGGTGCAGAAATCGGCGTAGCATCCACCAAAGCGTTTACCACTCAGCTAACCGTATTACTGATGCTGGTGGCTTACATGGGGCGCCTGAAAGGTGCGGATGACTCTCTGGAGCAGAATATCGTTCATGCCCTGCATGCGTTACCAAGCCGCATTGAAAGCATGTTGTCGAAAGACAAAGTGATTGAAGCACTGGCAGAAGACTTCTCTGAAAAACACCACGCATTATTCCTCGGCCGTGGCGATCAATATCCGATCGCGGTCGAAGGTGCGCTGAAACTGAAAGAGATCTCTTACATCCACGCAGAAGCTTACGCAGCGGGTGAACTGAAACACGGCCCACTGGCACTGATTGATGCAGATATGCCTGTTATCATCGTTGCACCAAACAACGAACTGCTGGAAAAACTGAAATCCAACATTGAAGAAGTCCGCGCCCGTGGTGGTCAGCTGTACGTCTTCGCTGATCAGGATGCTGGTTTTACTGACAGCGAAAACATGAAGATCATCTCCCTGCCACACGTAGAAGAACTGATCGCCCCGATCTTCTATACCGTGCCACTGCAATTGCTGTCTTACCACGTTGCCTTGATCAAAGGTACAGATGTGGATCAGCCGAGGAATTTGGCGAAATCTGTGACCGTGGAGTGATCGTGTAGTACGCACTAAACTAAATCTAAATAAATTCTTAATCCGGTCATGCGCTAAGCAGGCCGGATTTTTTTATGCTCAGCGATATGATTTAACCTAAACGTACGATATCGTGACGAACAGAATTCGGGTTAACCACTCATTTCACAAGCAATCTAACTATTGGGTTCATGACTTTTTTGAATGCAGCCCCTGACGTCGTTGCGTTTTACACACTGCTTGGATTTGTTTAACTGGGAATGCCTGCATCCAATGGTACAACCCCCATATTTTCAAAGGTTCAGGATTCATTGGCAGCAATAAAGTTGTTTTAGCAATCCCATACCCGCGAGCGTATTAAACTGCAAACCGGAAAGTCTGCGTCAGCAATGGCAGGATATCTGCTTTTCTGGGTAATGCGTTTTCAATAGGACCCCATTTATATTCAATCGTTACAAATCCCCAAAACTGCAAAAAACGTGTTATAAAGCGAGATTCGATCACCATGTTGAGTGACTCTGTTGGCGAAAAGTACTCACCCGGTATGAACTGATCAAGTAAAGCAGGGAATGCAGTAGTGACTTCTTCACTTAATTGATCAACAGAACCATGGCATTGTAGACGCCAAACCATAAACAGCCAGAAAGTGCGTATATCAATGTCTTCCCAATTGTCTAAGTAGCCCCAATTATACTGTGTGGTTGCGGCTTCTAGCATAGGTAAGAAAAAGGCATTAATGCCATGGGTTTGATATTGCTTCTGCGCATCTTTTTTCACATAGTAGCGACCACTTCTACGGTAAATAATGCCTGCAATTTCTGCCAATATCCGAGTGTAGTGCAGTGCATTAAATTTATCTTCATTACTACCAGAAAATTCATTGATCCTAATAAACTTAGCCACTGGAAATTCAGGCAACAAATCACAGGCTTGTTTTACCAGTTTTGTGGGTAAGTTACCTTTGGTGGTCGCTTTAAATGAGCCTTCATTTTGCATCGCTTCATCTAAGATTAACCCTAAATAGCGCATCACCGGGCTACTTGATAAATCATCCGGCGTGCTGATGGTTACACAAGACAATTGATCGAATGGTGCATACATCCAATTGTTCATTTGGGTTGGTGATAGGCCACAAAACTCAGTATTAGGCTGATTATTATGCTCATTTATTCTATGTTGAGTAACCGCATTTAGCTCATCTAGCGTCAGATTGGGGTTCATAGCAGCGAATTGCGAAATATCATCTAACAATTTCGCCTGTTGCTTTGAAACGCTATCCATACAACAACGTTTGTATTTTTTCCCGCTGCCACAGGGACAAGGATCATTTCTGCCAAATTTCATTTAAAATTGCTCTATTTTATTTTTGCTGATGTACGATTTCGGTACTGCTTACCCCATTTTAATTAAACTTATTAGTGGGTTAACCATACTTACGGGCAAACTCTTCATCGGAATTGCACAGGTAAATAATGAATTCAATGAAAGAAATGATGTAAGGGATAAACGTCCAACAGAAAATCAGATATAAAAAGCCTTGCGCGATTTTACCCAGATAAAACTTATGAACGCCAATACCCCCTAGAAAAAATGCTAAGAGCGCAGCAGCGATACGGTTTTTAGTTCCTACAGTGCCTTGTATTGCACCACAGTTTGGACATGCCTTAGCTGTTTCGTGAATTTTATTACCGCACCCACGGCAAAATACCATAATCGACATTGGGATTAATCCTTTTAATTAACCTGAGTTCTGGATAGAAATTATCTAACCACCTGTTTAAGAAGAAAATTTTTGGTAGATAATGAAAAACTACTCTGAGGAAGAACAAGCTATGGTTAAGCTAGTAGAAATTTTTTATCATGTCGACGATTTTTGTCATTTATTCATTCTTCCGGCTGGAGTCAATTACCCTAACCTAATAGATATCCTATCTTAAATAGTAGTTACAAATTTATTCTAAATATAGATAAAAAAGTAAAATGAGTCTTCCATAAGACACCCACCTCAGCCTCACTTATACTCACTGCTTCCGAACTGTAGTGGCACACGGAATTTGATTGTCTGAATAGATATGATATGAATTACTATGCAGAGGATCACTTCTAGGTAACGTATTCTCTGCTTGAGGTACATAGGCTGCTTTATTTTATGCAAGAGGCTGGGGAGCCACTGTACTGGCTGATTAAGTATGAACACACAATAAAGTTCAAAGTAAATAATTCGGGCTTGTACACAGTTGGAACCAGCACAAACAGCAGGTTATTCCAAGGCAGTTTGAAGTTGCCGTTAAAACCCTTAATAAAAATCCATTGGTTAGCATTTTAACTTAAGGTGGAACTAATTGTGGCTATTAAAACGAGAGGAAATTTATTATGAAACTAAAAAAGCTTAAGAAAGAACTCGATACATTAGGGTTATCTGAAAAAGATCCTGATGTGGTCGGTTATGTACTATTTAACACGCGTAATCGTCGATTTGTGACGCTGGATGAAAATGAGTTTGGCATGGTGATGTACGCGGATGATATCGAAGAAGCCTACTTGGCACCGTCACGGTTTGCTGCATTAATGGATATTGATTTTTTGCCGGAGCCAGACAAATTTGATACCGCGGCTGTCCCGGTTGTCGATAATCCTTTATTTGGTTTAATGCTTAAAGATCCTATTTGAATTAATACGATAAATAAGAAAGGATAATAATAGTGTTCGATCCAGAAAAGTATCCCGATAAAGCAACTATCCTTAAAATTATTAAGGAAAAAAAGATGTTCCGAGAAAGAATTATTACACAGGCCCATCAATGGATCACGGAACGTGCATATATTCTGGATACTGAAACCACAGGTTTAGATAAACAGGCACAGGTCGTAGAGATAGCCGTTACAGATATCGATGGGCAGGTGATTTTTCAGCGCTATCTCCGCCCGTCTGTACTGATTGATCCTGAAGCTCAAGCTGTCCACGGTATAACCCTGAGTGCTTTGAGTAATGAACCTCAATGGCCGCAGATTGCTGATGAACTTATCCCGCTTTTGGCCAGCCGTCCTTTGATTATTTTTAATGAAAAGTTTGATCTCAGGCTTATAGCCCAGACTGCGAAGGCATTTGCGATGGATACACGTTGGATAAAGCAGTTGCAGTCTCAGTGTGCAATGGAATTAGCTGCTCAGTTTTATGGCGCAACAAACCGATATGGCACTATTTCACTGGCCAATGCAGCACGTGCTGCGGGAGTGTCGGTGAAGGGAAAGGCGCATACGGCTGTGGTAGATTGCCAGACGACTGCCGCAGTGATTCGTTCCATTGCGGATTTATACTCTCAGCTAAAGTAGGAAGTTATCCTGCTCACTGTATTCCCCACCCAAAACAGCCACAAAAGGACGGGAAATTAAATTACATACTACCCTGATACTTATTAATTTCCTGATTGAGTAATTCCAGTCGTTGAACTAATGTTCTTCTTCTCTCTATACCCTTGGCAAATACCTGATAAATTGTCACAAATTCGGCTAATGCATTATTAATCTGATAAGCAGCGTACAGATCTTTTATTTCTCTGACCGCTTTATCGTAAGTGCTGGCATGGCCTTGTTCACTGTATGTCTTCGCATTTTTCCAGTGAATTTCTTTTGCGGCAAAGACCGCATTGAGCAGTTTTAATGTTGCAAGCCGCTCTTGTTCGCGCTTTCTTTCTTCAGCCAGCAAGCGTTTCCGCTCCACTTCCTCATTTGCAGCCTGCCAATAAGTATGAAGTGAGGAAGGGTTCAGCCAATATTGATAATCATTGCTGGTTGACGGTTTGCAAACTAATGCTCTCGCTTGATGTGCAGTAAGTTGTCCTTTCTCAAATAAGGATTTCAATAATAAATCTTTATCTACATCAGATAGCCGACTAATTTGCTCTTTTGCGGTCAACTGTTTAACCTCTGCGGGATGTGTTGGTGATGATTTAAGCAGCATATCCAAAGCCTTGTATGCTTCAGGAGGAATACCGAATAATTCTGCAAATGCCAATTGTGCTTCAGATAATTGATTAAAATCGAAATTAATCAGAGGGAGTTCAGACAGAGTCTCATCGTTATCAAATGCGAGTTTCAGCCAGGGGAGATATAGCAGACGGTAATCTCCTCTCAGTAACTCTGAACGTAACTCAACCAAATGATTCAGATAATCATTTGCATCGTCATCGTCCATATAATAATCATTTTCATCCACAGAAAATGTGAATAGTACGTACCCATTCACATTCTCACAGGTTACAGAGTCACCATCATCAATGCGCATAAATACTGGAGGGATCGTATCTAACGGTACTTTTAGGTAGAAAATAACCTGGCCCCAATTCGCATAGTAAAGCCCGATATCAAAATACTGAACCATTAGTTTATCTGGATCAGCTTTTAAATCACTATAGTTATAATGAACAGAAAAATGACTCGAACTGATTTCAGCGCGGCTGGAGATCATTCTCAGACTGGCTTTTTGTTGTGCGGACAACACGCCATCCAGCCGTTCAAAATGGTAATATTGGTATTCACTCATGGGCAGAGCTCTATAAATTCAGGTTAATATGATGTTGTGATAACCTCACTTTAACACTTGATCAATTCAAGAGGAAATTACTGTGGCAGTCTACCAACCTCCTTACCGTATCACCTCATCTATACTTAATCGTGTTATAGAAATAGGTGAGTTATTGGGGCGCTGGTCAGTACAAAGTGAGATGAGTTCTCCTTTGTTACGTAAAGAAAACCGGATTCGCACAATACAAGCGTCATTGGCTATTGAGCATAATAGTTTATCTATTGAGCAAGTCACAGCAATTATGAATGGTAAACGTGTACTGGCTCCTGCAAAGGATATTCAGGAAGTACACAATGCCATATTAGCTTATGAGAAATTACCGGATTGGCGTAGTCACCAATTATCTGATTTATTAGCCGCACACCGATTATTGATGATGGGATTAATTGATTTTCCGGGGCAATTACGTGGCAATGATGTTGGTATTTATCGTGAAAATAAACTTATCCATATGGCACCTCCTGCCAGCCAAATATCCCGTTTGATTAACGAATTACTTACATGGTTAAAGCAAACTGATATCCATCCGTTAATTGCCAGTTCTATTTTTCATTATGAGTTTGAATTTATTCATCCATTTGCTGATGGTAATGGCCGCATGGGCCGTTTATGGCAAACGTTGATTTTGAGTGAATGGCGCTCGGAGTTGGCATGGTTGCCGGTTGAAACCATTATTCATTATCAGCAGCAGGCATATTATCAGGTGCTTAGAGAATGTGATAAGACCAGTGATTGCACGGTATTTATTGATTTTATACTGGAAAAATTAGCTGAAGCACTTAAGGAAAGTATTGATACAGAACAGCAGGATACTATCTTAGAGTCGGAAGAAATGTCGGTACAAATGTCGGTACAAATGTCGGAAGAAAATACACAACAACTGAACGCGACTGCGAAAAAAATCCTGTCTATTATTGTCAATCATCCAGCTATAACAATATCTCAACTAGCTGATGATTTAGGCGTTACTCCTAGAACAATAGAACGAAATATTAAAGTATTGCAGGAATGTGGGTATTTAATTCGGGTTGGTGCGAAAAAAGGGGGATATTGGCGGGTTAGATAAAATTGGTTGATTTTAATTTTAGTTAGATCATTTTTAGATCCCTGTGAATTCGAACAATTAGCCTCAATCCTAATGGGATTTTACGACTATAAATTAGCTATTATCATGGTATAACATCATCATTTAAACGGAAGTTATCCTAAAGCATGATGCAATACACAGACAGAGTTACCCATTCATTAATTTGCATAGCAGTTTATATCGGCTGGTTTGCCTTGTCTTTCCTGCTGATTTTCTTTCCTAATGCGGTAGAACTATATCGTTCTGAATTAGCTCTCCCTGTATTAGCCCTGCTGATCTGGTTGCCCTATTCAATAATTTGTTGGCGCAGTTATCAGAAAACATTTAACTTAATGCCGATGGGTAAGTTAAGTTTAACGGATCTTGTTCTACCCGTGCTGGCACTTTTCACTCTGAATTGGATAAATGGCACTCTTGGGATAGAAGAATCCTGGACTTCAAATCTTGTTTATCTGCCCGCTTTTACTGTTTTCCTACATATCATTGCTATTTGTATTGCAGCTCCGATTGTTGAAGAGATTATATTCCGTGGTTTTTTACTCAATGCAGGAATGGGATACGGGGAAAGAGGAAAGCAGGTAGCCATTATAGCGACATCGTTGTTATTTTCTGCTGGGCATGTGCAATACTCATCACCCACTATTTTTATCGTGTTGTTCATCTTTTCTGTTATCCTATGCCATGTCAGGATACATACTCGTTCTCTTATTATTCCGATGGTGCTACATGCACTTAATAATATTCTTGCTGTTTTATATGATTTTTAATTGATTTCAGGGTATGGAAATTTCATACCTATTTGATATTTTAAGTTTCAGAGAATAAATCTAATTGTCAAACATTATTATAAACAAGGAAACTAATGTATGAGTAACCAAAAGAAAGAAAAAAACGGGTTTAAAGATTTTACTTTAGATTTCTTAAAAAAATTTATTGTTGGTAATATTATTGGTATGATAATTTTTTTTGTAATTACGACTATAGCTGCTTATGTTTTAAATGTTATTTTTGGAGTTGCTGCAACTTTAGCGATTTTTATAATTATATGTGTTATTTTGTTTTTTATTTTCACATAAATAAACCTCTGTTTAATTATATAATGAGTCATGTGAACTATATATTTTCAAATCTGACTCATTAATAAGTTAATTGCTAAACCAATAAAAATGAAACTTGTCACTTTATTTAAAATAGTTTGTACAAATGAATTATTAGCGATAAATTTATGTAAAAAACCAGACAAGTAAGATATCATCGTAAATGAAATAAAAGCTACAGCGACAAATATTAATCCTAAGTATAATAATTGAAGTGAAACAGGGATCGCATCTTCGCAGTTGCTGGTAAACTGAGGAAGAAAAGCCAAAAAGAAAATAATTACTTTTGGGTTTGATAAATTCATTATCAGCCCTTTTTTAATGAGTTTTCTGCTTTTACTGAAAAGCCTAGAACTATCATTGAGGCTAACAGGCTTGGCATTGAAAGCTCCCCATGCCAGATAGGTTAAGTAAAGTACTCCAAGCCCTCTAATAACCTCAAAAGCGATAGCATTTTCCCGTATTATTGCGGCAATACCTAATGAGACTAAAGATGTCTGTATGATTAATCCGATACATAATCCAATGGTAATGGATATGCCTGTTTTCCGTCCATTCAGGGCTGATTGACTTAAGACTAAAATATTATCCGGCCCCGGTAAGAAGCATAAAAATGATGATATTCCAATAAATGGAATGAGTGTTTCTATTGATGGCATTATATATTCCCTCTATCCTTCGTCTTTCAAGTTGCCTCTTTGTTGGCTGCGCTCACTCACCCCGGTCACATAGTTATCTATGCTCCCGGGGATTCATTCCCTTGCCGCCGCGACGCAACTTGAAATCCATTGGATATATATTGATTGGATAGTATATTAATGCCATTAATCTGCGTGTAAATATAATAAATCTACTTGTGGGTATGAATTAATTTCATACCGTATTTTATTGTTCTTTCAAGGTGAATTTTAATTAAAGGTAAGCAAAGTTCTCTGAACCATTTATGCTCCGGGTCTTCATGGTGTTTAGCATGCCAGAGTAAGTAGTATTGCTGTGGTTTGATATCAATAGGTAAGGTTTTTATTTTTAAATCATATTGTTGAGCAAAATCAGCCGCTATATGCAGTGGCATAGTCAGCATTGTGTCCGTTTTTAATACCAATTCAATGGCTGATTGGAAAAAAGGAACTGTTGCGAAAATATGTCGTTTCAGGTTCATCATTGCCAATTGCTGATCAACCGGGCTGTTTTTATCTCCGCCGCCACTGATGAGAATATGTTGGCCATTAATATAATCGTTAATAGTTATATTATTATCAGAATACGGATGAGCATTCCTGAATACCACTACAAGCGGGTCTTCGGCCATTAAATTCCCGTATAAATTATCAGGTACTGAATCAGCAATTGTTGCTACTAAATCCACATCCTGCTCAGCTAAGTTATACAGGTTATCATTATGCCACTGTTTATATTCAATACTGACATTAGGTGCTTCTTTTTCAATATGGCTCAATATAGAGGGTAAAATAGCCTGAGCAACATAATCGCTGGAGGCTAAGGTAAACTTCCTGTTACAAAGACTTGGCTTCATTAATTCAGGTAAATACAGATTATTTAACTGTTGAAGTAAGTCTGGTAACTGTGTTTTCAGTCTCTCTCCTTTTTTCGTCAGGATGAACTGATTGGCTTCCCGCACAATAATTCTGTCATGAAAATCTTCACGTAGCTGATTTAACGTTTTACTCATTGCAGACTGGGTAACATTTAACTGTTTTGCAGATTCGGTCAGGTTAAGTGTTTTCAGTATTGATACCAGTGCAGGGAGTAGTTTGTAATTATTCAAAATATGATTTCCATATATTAAATGGATAATGATTTTATGTAATTAGCGTGTGCTTATCTATGAGAATTATCGCTCTATTCCAAATAATGCTCCTTAAAATAACGCTCTAAAAACTCAACTGTCACTCTGATACGGGCGGACATAGCCAAGCGTGTAACATAAACCGCCCAGATATTCGCAGATTGGTAATATTCCGGCAGAATATGTACCAAAGCGCCTGATTTAATACTTTCTCTGACATCCCAATATGATCGCAGGATAATACCGTGCCCATCCAGACACCATTGGTGAATGATCTCACCATGATTGGATGACATTGGCCCAGTGACTTTTATTGATTGGACTCCTGTGCTGTGCTGTAGTTTCCAGATCCCGAACGGATGATCCCGCTCTTTGATCACCAGACAGGCATGAGAAGGGAGTTCATTAATTGATTTTGGCACTGAATACCGGGCAAGGTAAGCCGGTGAGGCACAGAGGATCCGGCGGTTGGATGCCAGTTTGCGGGCAATAAGATTGTCATCAATCTCATCGCCGATACGAATATCGAGATCAATCCCTTCCGTCGCCAGATCCACGAGGCGATCTTCCACATCAAAGCGAAGATCAAGCTGTGGATAAGTCTGGATCAAGGCTGATAATGCCGGAGCAACGAACTTCCGGCCAAAGCCAAAGCTGCTGGTAATTCTGATCTTTCCCTGCGGTTCTTGCCGAAGTTCACAAAGCTCATCCATCATCTGGTTAACATCATTCAGAATATGCTGCGCCCATTCATAAATCCGCTCACCATCTTCTGTAATAGATACCCGACGTGTGGTTCGGTGTAACAGACTGACATTCAATACATTCTCTAATATTGCAATGCGCTTACTGATAAAAGCGGGAGAGGCGCCGATCTCTTCCGCAGCGGCGGCAAAACTGGCTCTTTTCGCCACTAAAAGAAAGACGCGTAGATCCTGTAAAAAGGGAAGATTATTCATATATTGTAAATTATGTTTCTACATTTTTAGTATTGAATACAAATCAGTCAATTATAAGATATCCAGAAAGTCAATTCTGTACCCTGATAAATGAGATATACTCGATGAAAAAAACGTTTAAAATTGCAGCAATTCCGGGTGATGGAATTGGTCATGAAGTGCTCCCTGAAGGTATTCGGGTTTTGCAGGCGGTGGCTGAAAAATGGGATCTTCATTTATCGTTTGAATATTTTGAATGGGCAAGCTGCGATTATTATCTCAGGCACGGCAACATGATGCCGGATGACTGGTTTAATCAATTAATGCAGTTCGATGCTATTTATTTTGGCGCGGTAGGCTGGCCTGAAACCGTGCCTGATCATATTTCACTTTGGGGATCATTACTTAAGTTTCGCCGTGATTTTCAGCAGTATGTTAATTTGCGTCCTGTGCGTTTGTTGCCGGGAGTGCCTTGCCCGTTAGCGAATAAGAAACCGGAGGATATCGATTTTTATGTCGCCCGGGAAAATACTGAAGGGGAATATTCCGCGATTGGTGGTCGTTTTAATGAAGGTACAGAGCATGAAGTGGTGATTCAGGAATCAGTTTTTACCCGCCGTGGGGTTGATCGCATTCTGAAATATGCATTTGAATTAGCCCAGAGCCGTCCCCGTAAATTATTAACTTCCGCAACGAAATCCAATGGGTTATCGATAAGTATGCCTTACTGGGATGAGCGGGTTGAAGAGATGGCAAAACAGTACCCTGATATTAAATGGGATAAACAACATATTGATATTCTTTGCGCCCGCTTTGTGCTGAACCCGGAGCGATTTGATGTTGTTGTCGCTTCCAATTTATTTGGCGATATTCTTTCCGATCTGGGGCCGGCATGTACCGGAACTATCGGAATTTCACCGTCTGCTAACCTGAATCCGGAAAGGAATTTCCCTTCTTTGTTCGAACCTGTACACGGCTCTGCGCCGGATATTTATGGCAAAAATATTGCTAACCCGATTGCTATGATTTGGGCGGGCGCCATGATGTTACAGTTTTTAGGTGACGGAGATAAACGTTATCAGGATGCTCATGATGATATCTTAGCAGCGATTGAAGCGGTAATAATGCAAGGGATCGTTACGCCGGATATGAAAGGCAGTGCATCAACACAGCGGGTCGGGAAAGCAATTATTGATTGTTTGAATTATTAAAATTTATTATCTTTTTTTTAAAAAACCGCTCTTTATTCAAAGAGCGGTTTTTTATTATTTATGGCTTTAGCCAGCTTAAGAAGCTAAGGTATATTAAACTGGCTAAAGCCATAATAAAAATATTAATAATATAAATGTAATATATACCTTTTCATAATAGTGAGAGTATCAGCATACGTTGTTCCTTACCCCGCGTGTCACGCGGGGTAAGGAATACTTTTATCATTTTGAAAAGCTATTTATTGGAATTTAACATCATTTTTTGTTTTTTGAGATAATTGTGATAGTTTAGATATTGAGTGACTTGCTATATTAAGTCCGTAGTTGCGGATTTTGGAAGTAAATTTATTAATTTCATAATAGTATGTGTTAAATATAAAGATATAAAAATATTATATATATTATATGTGTTTTTTATATATCAAATACATAATTTTATTTTATATGTTTAATTGAAAATTGAAATATAGGTATTTTTATAATGAATAAAATAAATGTGGTTGTTATAAATCCTGCACCATCAAGGCAGTATCTATATGAAAAAATTAAAGATAATAATATAAATTGTTATGCTGTTTATACCACACCTTTTCTCAATGTCCCTAAACTAACTCCTGTTGATAATAACTTATTTGATGCAATATATTATATTGAGCAGGATGAGCTCAGTGAGGTAAAAAACGTTCTTTTTTCTCTTAAAATTGATTATGTTTTATGTGGATCTGATGCCAGTAGCTATATTACAGATATTATTGCAGAAAATATAAATTCTACTTACTCTAATAACAGCGCGACTTCTTGCTTTAGGAGTGATAAGTATTTGATGCAACAGAAAATAAAAGAGAGTTCTCTTAATTATATAGAGACAATTAGGATTAATGTTCAGGACGATAATATTGAGGATTTTAATATATTATGGCCACGATTTTGCAAGCCTGTAAATGCAGCAGGATCTATTGGGGCCTTTATAGCTACAAGTAATGACGAGTTTAAAGAAAAAGTTAATACACAGTACTCTGGCTATATTATTCAAGAAATTTTAGTCGGTAGAGAATTGTTTGTTGATACTTTTTCTGTATTCGGAGAGCATTTTATAAGTTCAGTACAGCAGTATAAAAAAACGATAAAAAACAATACTCCTATTCCTCAATATAATGAAATAGTTACTGATCCTATCCTTTACCAAGAGTGTATAGATTATGTTACTCAATGCCTAGATGCGTGCGGTTTAAAAAATGGTTTTTCTCATACTGAAGTATTTTTGACTCAGGAAGGATTCAAACTAATTGAAATAAATAATAGGATCAGTGGTGCTTCAGGAATGCCAAATAAAATGGCAACATATGTTGGTCTTAAATCACAACCCGATCTACTAAGCTGTTTTTTGAAGGATGGCTTATCTGTACTTAGGGGGCTTCCAACTGTACCAAGAGGTTATTCCCGAACTATTTCTTTGCACAAATATGATGATGGAATATTGAAAGACCCTACAGAGACCCTAAAAAAATTTAAGTCTGTAAAAGAAATACACTTTCTTTTTCAGCCAGGTTCGAGAACATTTAAATCTTTCTTTGGTGATCTTACAACTGTCTGTTTTGTCCTGCTCTTTAGCAACTGTGCTGACGAAATAGATAGAGATACTCAAGCTATTCTGGAGCTTGAAGCCGATAACTCATTTCTCTGTGTTGATATTTCCTGATAACTAATGGGCTTAACTCAGCCAATTATCTTTGTATATTTAGGTTTACATAATGGGAAAAAAGATGAATGAATTTATAAAAATAGGTAGGATTATTAATCCTCCACTAAGAACATATTCAACTACCACTCCGGTTGCCAAAAAATGTACTGTTGTAGCCCCGGCGAGAGTTGATACCTTTCTTTGTAAAACTCAATATTTCGTCGATCCCCCACTGAGTCAGTTTTACCCTATAGGATCAATAAATTTCGTCGTTAATCAATATACTACTGCTTCAGTAGAAATAAATACTCAGAATTCTGGCAGCAAAATCTATTCCAGCAGAAAAAAAATTATTTCTCATTTTTATCAGATACTAAAAAAAGTCTTAAATTTTAAAGAAGAGTTGATAATTAAAGCTGAAAATCAACACAATATTATTCATGGTGGATTGGGTTCGACAGTATCATTGATCAGCTCCATTGCTGTTGCGATTAATGAACTTTATGGTTGTCCGTTATCTTCAACTGAGTTAATTACTTTTCTTTCTCGGAATTATGGTGAGGAAAGTGAAGAAAATGCATATGTACTCCATCCGGCAGCAAGCATTGGCGGTGGTTTTGCTGCATCTCTATTACCCGGTGATATTATTATTATGCAGAGTGATAGCGGTGAGCCACTTTCTTTCAATCTTCATTCATCTTATAAAATTGTAACTTTTTTTCCTGAGTTACAGAAGTTACCTTCTGGATATGATGATTATCAGTTGACAGTGATTGGCTACTCCCGGCTAAAAAATATGGGATTGGAATATGGAGAAATGCGTAAAAATATTTTGGAGGAAATCATTATTCCATCTTTGAAATCAGGGGATTATGCTGATCTTTTTTTTATATTAATCAATATACGTTGGGACGATATGGCAATATTCCAGAATATTTCTCCAATAGATGGGCTACTTCAGGGTTACGATTTGAAGAGATTTTATCGTTTATTAGTAATCGAATATTTAGTATTTTTAGTGATAAGGAATGTTGTTTCTTTGTTTCATCAGGTGGACCATTGATCAGTATAATAACACCTGATGTACATAAAACGCTTCAATCTTTACAGGGGCTTTCCGGTAAATTATCAGTACTGGATTTGCATAACTCTGCCGCGATAGTTAAGTGTAATAAATAATATTATTACCTTAAAGTATATTCTTTTTTATTCAAGGGGTAATATATGAAACCAAGAATAATGAATGTTTTCTCTTATGTTAGTGATATATTAAAAGACATTCATTTTGATATTTGGGTATATTTTCGTCATAGAGATGAAAGTTATTATGAGTGTGGTGATAATCAATCTAATTATTATACTGATTTTATTGAAAGTAATGTGGATTATTTAAGAAGGTCAGTTGATCATGTTCTGGATGAATATTTTTATATTCCTGAGTTTTTTGATCAAAAAATAGAAAGCATCAGGTTGCGTCGATACATTAATAATGAGGAGGAAAATAGAATATTTATGATAGTTAAGCTTCCTGATAATATTGTTAATGATAATTTAATCAGGGAAGTGATTGTCTTTATTTTCCGAGAAGATCAGTCTATCAATAAACTTTATGAGAGAATAAAAAATATAATTTATAAAACTTTTAAAGTGGAAAATTCATTTATGATTGATAAACAGAGATCCAAATATACTTTATTTGAGGAACTTCACACGATTGATAACCATCAGCAAGGTTCTTCACTAAGAATTACTGTTGATAAAATAAATCGCGTTATAGATCTATCAAAGAATAAAGACCTTACGAATCTTTTACCAAGCACTCTGATTATTGAATTTGAAAGACCTTATTATGGCTGGTCAGAGCAGGCAGAAAAGCAGTACTCTGAAGTCACTTCCCGAATTATTGGTGTGATGAAAAAACAGGGTATATTACGAAAAAACAAGAGTAAGTTTTGTAATATTATCCAATTTTAAATTTACTTTTAGTTTAATAAAATACTGTAATTAAATGAGTCAGAATAAGGGAAAATATAGTTTATTTAAATTAAATATAGGAAAGTTATGCAATTGCGTAATAATATCTTCCGAGCGCTGAAAAGCCGTAATTTTAGAATTTATTGGTTAGGTATGAGTGCTTCGCAAATAGGAAATTGGGTGCAACAAATAGCCATTGGCTGGGTTGCCTATCGATTAACTGAATCAGCGGGAGCTCTTGGCTTACTGAGCCTCTGTAACAATATTGGCGTTTTAATTCTTGCGCCATTTGCCGGTGTATGGATTGATAAACTGAATAAGCACAGACTTATTTATTATACTCAGGCGTTGTTTCTTTTAGAAGCATTGGTACTTGCTGTGCTTTCTGTGACAGGAAGTATACAATTCTGGCATTTGGTTACACTTTCCTTAACTATGTCAGTTGTTGCTGCTATAGATATGCCATTACGTCAGACATTAGTCGCTGAGTTAGTTAATGAAAAAGAGTTATTATCTAATGCTGTCGCTCTCAATTCACTCTCATTCAATTTATCCCGCATCATTGGCCCGGCAATCGGGGGATATTTACTTGCTAATGTTTCTGAATCTGCCTGCTTTATCCTTAATGCCTTCAGTTTTCTGATGATTATGTTTTCATTATCCTGCCTTCGTTGGTCATTTGAGCCCAAAATACCATTTACTGAAAAACATCACTTCTGGAAAAACTTGCGTGATGGTATTCAGTATGCGTTTTTGTTTGTACCGATTAGGTCTTTATTACTGACTTTATGCTTGAGTGGTCTGACTCTTGCGCCTTTTTCAACACTGGTTCCTGCTATTATTCGCCAGTTATATGATGGTAATTCGGTCATGGCGGGGAGTATTTACGGTGGATTTGGGCTTGGAGCTATCATTGCGGTGGGCTATTTAGCTTATCACCAAAGCGCGAAGGGGCTAGAAAAAGCCATTTTTATTGCCATACTTTCTGCCAGTATTGCGTTAATAGTGTTATCCAGCACTCATGTTTATTGGGTTGGGTTGCTCTTATCGCCAATACTGGGAGCAGGGATCATTACCAATATAGTAGCCAGTAACAGCTTGTTACAGATTTTGGTAGAGGATGATAAACGAGGTCGAGTGATGAGTTTATTTGTCATGATTAGTGTAGGGGTTTATCCATTAGGTGCTTCTGGAATTGGATTTATTTCAACTTATCTTGGTCTATACCTAACTTTGATAATGGCTGGCGGGTTCGGTGTGTTAGCTGCGTTCATATATTGTTATTATCTGCCTCATCTTCGTACCGCCATAAGCTCAATAGATTAGTATCGCGTTAGCTACCAACGGATACCTTAGATTTTCAACCTGCTTCACAAAACATTAATTACGATATGTGTTTTATCTATTTACTGTTTGGCTAATTGTTTAAATAGTGTAGCGACACTATATTTTTATTGTTAACAAAAAGAAGCGATAAGTTTTGTTCTTACTTAGTTGCACGTTTTCCTTTTGTCCTGTCCATAACAACGATAACAGGCAATTTTGTGTATTCCATAAAAAATAAGGAGATATACAAAATGGTAAAGCGGAGGTTTTATGCTGAGCAACCCAAAGAAAGATATTCCGTTAATTGTCATCAGTCTGGCTTGTATTATTGTGATAGCAATAACACTCGGTGCGTTTCCTGAAAAAACAAGTGTTATTGCTAATACAATTTTTAATGGTCTGACTCGTTTACTTGGGTCAACCATTCAGATTTTAGTGCTTGTCGCTTTGATGTTTGTCCTTTATCTGGCTCTGAGTAAATACGGCAATATTCGTCTTGGAGAAGGGAAGCCAAAATATGCCACTGCACCGTGGTTATGCATGTTTATTTGTGCGGGGCTGGGTTCATCGACGTTATATTGGGGGGTGATGGAGTGGGCCTATTATTATAAAACCCCCGGTCTGAATATTGCTCCTCATACTCCTAAAGCTCTCGAGTACAGTATCAGTTACTCTTTTTTCCATTGGGGAGTCAGTGCCTGGGCTACTTATGCTTTGGCTTCATTGGTCATGGCTTACCATTTTTATGTCAGAAAAAATAAAGGTCTGAGCCTGTCAGGGATCATTTCTGCCATTATCAAAATCAATCCTCAGGGTTTTTGGGGCCGTCTGGTTGATATGACATTCTTAATTGCGACGGTAGGCGCATTAACGATTTCGTTAGTGGTGACTGCATCGACATTAAGTGGTGGGCTTTCAGTGTTAACCGGCATACCGAACAATTTTATGATTCAGGCCGGAATTACATTATTAGCCGCATTAATTTTCAGCTTAAGTTCTTATATTGGTATTGATAATGGTATGCGGCGATTAAGCCAGATGGTGGGTTGGGGTGCATTGGGGTTTGCGTTTCTGGTTCTGATGGCAGGGCCGACAGAATTTATCATTAATAATATTATTCATACCATTGGTCTGACGACGCAGAATTTCCTACAAATGAGCTTGTTTACCGACCCTATGGGAGATGGCCAATTTACCCGTAGCTGGACTGTTTTCTATTGGTTGTGGTGGATTTCATATACCCCCGGTGTTGCTATGTTCGTGACGAGGGTTTCTCACGGGCGAAAAATCAAGGAAGTGATTTGGGCGTTGTTATTAGGCAGTACGTTTGGTTGCTGGTTTTTCTTTGGTGTTCTGGAAAGTTATGCGATGCACCAATTTATTACCGGAGCCATTAATGTCCCTGAAATATTAAATACGTTAGGTGGTGAAACTGCGGTTCATCAACTATTGAATGCGTTGCCATTCGGCCAGTTTTTCCTTATTGCCTATCTTTGCATTATGATTATTTTTCTGGCCTCACATATGGATGCCGTGGCCTATACGATGGCAGCAACCAGTACTCGTAATTTAAGCGAAGGTCAGGACCCGAGCCGGAATTTACGTCTTTTCTGGTGCGTGGTGATTACACTCATTCCCCTTTCGATTTTGTTTACACAAGCTTCTCTGGAAACAATGAAAACAACGGTAGTGCTTACAGCACTTCCCTTTCTGGTGATCCTATTATTTAAGGTCTATGGTTTTATTCGCTGGATAAAACAAGATTACGCACATGTTCCTGCTCATCTTATTGATACTTCTGAACAGCAGGCGAATGTTGTTATTCCGGTGCCGATAAAAGCAAAAAATACTAACAATACCTTCATCCACGACAGCAATAACTAACAGAATAGTCAATGAACGCCATAAAAAGATTAAGGAATTGATATGAGCATCCAACATCCTGATTTCACATTGCCAAGAGATTTTTGTGCGAATCCGACAGAAGCTTATACCATGCCAGCCCGTTTCTATACTTCTCAACGTGTATTTGATTATGAGAAAGAAGCGATTTTCGCTAAGAGTTGGATCTGTGTTGCACACATCAGCGAGTTGGCTAACCCGAATGATTACATTACGCGTGAAATTATTGGTGAAAACATTGTCATCGTGCGTGGGCGTGACAAAGTATTACGGGCATTTTTTAACGTTTGTCCTCATCGTGGGCACCAGTTATTAAAAGGGGAAGGTAAAGCAAAAAATGTGATTACCTGCCCTTATCATGCATGGGCCTTTAAACTTGATGGCACCTTAGCACACGCACGTAATTGTGAGAATGTGGCCAATTTTGATAAAGACTTAGCGACTCTGACCCCTGTTAAACTGGAGGAGTATGCTGGTTTTGTCTTTATTAATATGGATGTGAATGCTGGTACAGTTGAACAACAGTTGCCGGGATTAGGCGCCAAAGTACTGGAAGCCTGCCCTGACGTTTACGATTTAAAACTGGCGGCGCGTTTCACGACATCAACTCCCGCTAACTGGAAAAGTATTGTTGATAACTATCTGGAATGTTATCACTGTGCGCCTGCACATCCGGGTTTTGCTACTTCTGTTCAGGTAGATCGCTACTGGCATACCATGCGTGATAACTGGTCATTACAATTTGGTTATGCCGTTCCCTCAGAACAATCTTTCAAATTTGAAGGTGAATCTTCATTCCATGGTTTTTGGTTATGGCCTTGTACTATGTACAACGTTACGCCCATTAAAGGCATGATGACGGTGATTTATGAATTTCCGGTTGATGCGGAAACTACGCTACAGCACTACGATATTTACTTTACTAATGAGGATCTGACGCAGGAGCAAAACGATTTGATCGAATGGTATCGCGATGTTTTTCGCCCGGAAGATCTTCGTTTGGTTGAAAGCGTACAAAAAGGGCTGAAATCCCGTGGTTATCGTGGTCAGGGGCGCATCATGGCAGACAGTACCGGAAGTGGGATGAGTGAGCACGGTATCGCTTATTTTCATAATCTTATCGCGCAAATCTACCATGAAGAATGAGGTGTAGTTTATGGCTACTTATCAAATGGTTGGCGTTATTGTCAGCGATATTGAAATGATGACGCCAACCATTAAGCGTTTCACGTTAATCCCTGATCAAAACACGTATTTACCTTCGTTTACTGCTGGCAGTCATATTTTTGTGCAAATGCAGGATGGTAGCAGCAATTATAGTAATGCCTATTCGTTGCTCAACTCTCCTTTTGATGAACAACGTTATCAAATTGCGATTAAGCGGGAAGCCTGTTCACGCGGTGGTTCGGCATTTATGCATGAAAAAGTCACTATCGGGGATAAACTTTTTGTTTCTGAGCCTAATAATTTATTCTCAATCGTGCCTGAAGCGAAAAAACATATCTTAATTGCGGGAGGGATCGGGATCACGCCGTTTATGTCTCACCTGCATCAGCTGGAACAGCAACATGCTGATTATGAACTGCATTATTGTTACCGGGATGCCAATGAAAACGCATTCTGGCAGGAATTAATGGCATCAGAATTTAAAGATAAAGTCATTTGCCATGTTTCATCTGAAGGTTCCCGTATTGAGCTGGATACTTTTATTACTCAATTGCCTGAAGGAAGCCACATTTATACATGTGGTTCAAATTCATTAAGTGAAGGCGTAAAACAAGCGGCACAAAAAGCCGGGTTTCCACAACATCAGTTACATTTTGAGCAGTTTGCGGTTGAAGATAAAACCGGTGATGCCTTTACCCTTGTGCTTGCCAGATCAGGCATTGAACTGGAGGTCGATAGTGAATCGACAATTCTGCAAGTCATTGAAAGAAATAACGTCGCAGCGGTTGAAAGTTTATGTCGCGAAGGTATCTGCGGAACTTGTGAAACCGCGATTTTAGAAGGTGAGGCTGATCATCGCGATCACTATTTTAGTGATGAAGAAAGAGAGAGCCAGACATCCCTGCTGATTTGCTGTTCCAGAGCGAAAAGTAAACGGCTGGTGATTGATTTATAGCGAACGTATTTTCTAGGGCTACGCGGAATATTCAGTAGCTCTATATTCCACATTGCTCAATTTGCCTGTTATGTTGTCAGCGCTTGCTTATTTTTGTCACAACCATTGCTGTACAAAAGCTATCCATACCCCCGCCTCGATTAATATTAGTCCCCCCTCATAAATACAAATGGTTGTTTTATTGAATAAAAAATAACATGTCGTGATGGTGGAAAATTGCCCTTGTCAGAAAGTGTGTTTTAGAGGAGGTAACATGGATAACCATTATGATGTTTTGATTATGGGGGCTGGCGTTGCTGGTATTGGTATGGCATGCCATTTAAAAAGAGAATGCCCCGCTAAAAAAGTCATGATATTAGAGCGCCGTCAATCCATTGGTGGTACCTGGGATTTATATCGTTATCCGGGGATCCGTTCTGATTCCGATATGATGACTTTTGGATACAGATTCAGGCCCTGGACTGAAACCAGTGTTTTTGCTGATGGGCCTTCAATAAAAAAGTACGTTATTGAAACTGCAAAAGAATATGGAATTGATAAAAAAATCCAGTTTGGATTAAAAATCACGAATGCTAACTGGTCTAGTGTGACCAGCCAATGGACGATTACGGCTATTGAGGAAACGAGCGGGGAAATTCAAACTTTCACTTGTAATTATCTGATCGCCGCAACGGGTTATTTTAATTACGATGAGGCATATTTACCTGAGTTTAAAGGGGCTGATGATTTTAAAGGCCCGATTATCCATCCTCAATATTGGCCTGAAGAATTGGATTATAAAGGGAAAAAGGTTGTCGTCATTGGCAGTGGGGCCACGGCAGCGACGATAGTTCCGGCAATGGCAAATGATGCTGAACATGTCACTATGTTACAACGCTCTCCCAGTTATTTTCTTTCTATTCCCGCGATAGATAAAATCTCCATCTATCTCAGTAAGTTCATGCCAAAGCGGTGGGTATATAATATCAGCCGAAATCGTAATATTTTCCTCCACCGCTTGCTGTATAAAAGCAGCCGTCATTTACCCACTGTATTGAAATCATTTTTGTTGTCATCAACTCGTAAAAGAGTCGGAATGAATTTTAATATGGATCATCTGACACCAAGATATATGCCTTGGGACGAGCGGTTATGCGTGATCCCAAGAGGGGATTTTTTACGGTCACTGGAACAAGGTAAAGCATCGATTGTCACCAATCAGATTGAGCGTTTTACTGAAAATGGTATTTTGCTGGAATCTGGCGAGGAATTACCTGCGGATATTATCGTTTCGGCGACAGGGCTGAGATTACTGGCTCTGGGGGGAATAACCCTTTCGGTTGATGAGAAAGAAGTTCGGGGTAATCAGCGTATGCTCTATAAAGGGACACTGATACAGGATATTCCCAATTTCGCCTACTTGTTCGGGTACAACAATAGCTCTTGGACATTAAAGGTGGATCTCTCTGCGGATTATGTTTGCCGTTTATTGAAAGAGATGGATCGCCGCGATGCTAAGGCTGTGCTTCCACAAGCTCCGCCAAATGAAATGTTGAAACACAGTAGTGTTTTTGGCGAATTAACCTCAGGTTATTTAAAACGTGGTGATCATGCTCTTCTTCGTCAGGGACGCAGCCCGAATTGGCAGGTACCACATGATTATAAAAAAGATAAACAGGTGTTGGGTCAGCCCGTAGAAGATTCGGCACTAAAATGGACATAATCATTATCAGCCTGTTGTGACAACGGGCTTGGTCGCGTTTTTTAATCAGTCTGACGCTGGTTCAGGGACTTAGTCAACCAAGAGAAGGCTAGCCCTGAAATAGCCCCAAAAACGTGGCTTTCTGTTGAAACATAGGCATGCCAGGGGAACAGATTAATAGCTATACCGCCATAATAGATAAGTACAACAATGGCGAAGAATAAATCTTTGGCTCGTTTAAGGAAAAAGGCGTTAGCCAGCAATAAACCCCACAGGCCAAAAATCCAGCCGCTGGCACCAACATGAATGGCACTACGCCCGAATAGCCAGACTAACAACCCTTCTGTAACAATAATGAACAGACTGGCCAGAATGTAATATCGGATGGAGTGAGCCATCAGTAATGCACTCAGGATTAATAAAGCGGGCAGGTTACTGAACAGGTGTGCCCAGCTACCATGCAGAAACGGAGACAGAGGAATGCCAATCAACCCCTGAATGTATCGGGGAATAATACCAAAATTACTTAATGCTCCGTCGGTTAAGGTATTGAGTAATTGGAGGAGGATAAGCAGTGAGGTTAGCCCTATCAGGATATAAAGACGTTGTTTAAGCCATATAGCCATCATTATCTACCTCTGTTTAAAATGCCTATACACTCGTCTTTCAAGTTGCCTCTTTGTTGGCTGCGCTCGCTCACCCCAGTCACATAGTTATCTATGCTCCTGAGGATTCTCTCTCTTGCCGCCGCGATGCATCTTGAAATCCATTGTGTCTATTCTACTATTTTTTTCGCTGTTTTTTTCTGGGTTTCTTGCCTGTTATTTCTGGATTATCAATAGGAGAAAAGCTATTGATATAATTTGCTAGCTCCTGATAGTTAAAGGCAATAAATAAAAAACAGCTCAGAAAAATAACGGTACTAACAAAAAACAGGTGTATACCCCCTATCCCTAAAAATAAAAGTATACTTAATATACCAAGGTTAGGGAAAACCCCCAGTGCAATTGTACCCGCAGCAATATTAGATAAGACTCTTAGAATAGGAATTCTTTCCAAAATACCTAAAAAAATTAAAGGAATAAACATACCAAAGGTAGAAAGAAAAAGGATATAGGCCGGACCTTGCACAATGCTATCGGCAAATCCAAACAGATTGAAAGGGATGGTCAACATGGAAGATCCTCACTCGCCGATTATATAGGAATTAAGCATGGTGCGTGGTTTATAACCCAGAATTTTAGCGAATATCAAGTTGGGTAATGTTTGTATTCCGGTATTATACAAGGCGACACTTTCATTGAAAAACTCACGGCGATCAGCGATTTTTGCTTCCAGCAACGTTATACGTTTTTGTAATTTATTCAGATTATGTATTGCCTGTAATTCAGGATAACTTTCTGTCACCGACATAATCTGTTTTAAGTAATCAGTGAGTTGATTATTAATAATGATTTTTTGTTCGGCCTGATGGTGGTTTAAATAGCGTTCGCGTGATTGAGTGAGTTTTAGTAGCAGAGATTGCTGATGTAACATGACTTTTTCAACAATATTCACCAATTTTGGTATTTCGTTGGCCCTTTGCTGTAAAAGTACATCAATATTGGCAAATGCTTTTTCAGTATAGTTTTTTAATGCAACTACTTTATTGTAGGTATCCATCAGATAGTAAAACAAAAGCACTGACATGATAATAATGATAAAAGCTGAAATTAGAACATTCATTTTAAAATAACCAGCTGAATAAAGGCGATTTATTAAACATAATCGTTAGTGTTTGTTCGTGATACTCATAAGGGATAGTTAAAATAACCGCAATTAAAAATACTGCGGCCAAACTGAAAACCAAAGCCGATCTGACCAATGGACGATGTTTATTCCAATGTGTAACAGATTCAACGCGTGAGGCGGCCAATATGTTATTTTCGACATCTTTTTGAATAACGATTTGGTTGCCTTTTCCGGGGATATTTTTTTCAGCCGCAGCACCAATCAGCATGATCATGTCATGATTGAATATTGCCCGTTCAACATAGCGAATATTGTTTTTCTCATATTTTAGGGTGGGAGGCAGAGAGACTAATGATAAATCATGAGTAATAACAGCGACTGAACCTGTTTCATCCTGAATCTTGAAAGGTGCACAATAAGTTTTATCAGTAATGGTTTTATAATATGTTTTCCCTTCGGAATCCTTAGTTTTTTTATGTTCTGTATAGAGGTAAGCAATGCATTTCTTTTTGCTGAGTGGCGCGGTAGCTAATCGCTGTTTTTCTGCGATGGCTTTCCCTTGTACTTCAACTAACCCCATTGCCATTGAACCTATCTTGGATGTGGGGAGTATTTGCTGGAGTTTGAAAAACTGTTTTTTGGGTGTTTTTTCTCGCCAAACTAAAATCAGAGCAGTGGCAAAAAATATGGCAAACAAACCGAAGATGATGAGGTTGTCTAAAAAATTCATTGCGTAAATAATACCAATAGTTACAGCAGTTAATATTGATTGAATGATCGTTTTTAAGACCGTTGTCTTACCTTGTCTTATATCATTTTTCAGGCTGATAATATTGCTTATAAATTCTCCAGCCGGGACAGAAAATGATGCAAGAAAAGGGAGTGCAAAGAAAAAAATAAGTACATACAATATATTATCTTTATCAAGATAAGTTACGATACAGGCTAAAAAACTGCTGACGATGATTGTTATTGCCATCCATTTTAGCGTAATTCGAAAGTTAAAATTTGATGATAATACGAGTAAAGTAGTACCACTCAATATGGCACTAAAAACGAGTGCCATGATAATCGTAGTCATCCATTACCTGCTTTTATTTTGTTTAATCGAATTTAATTCCATTGTATTTTATTTCTTCCGCGGAAATTTCCAGCAGAGGCATCGATTGGTATTGCAGGGCTTTTGCCATGATAAGTGCAGGAAAAACCTGAATGCCAATATTGTAAGTTGTCACAGCATCATTAAACGTTTCACGGCGGCGGGCGATTTTATCTTCAACGTCGCTGACTGTTTTCTGAAGTTCGATAAAACTTTTACCGGAGATTAATGTGGGGTAGTTTTCTGAAATCGCAAACACCGTTTTTAGAGCGTTAGTCATTTGGTTGGAAGCATCGATTTTTTCAGGCAGTGAACCCGCAGTTAAATACTTTTGGCGGGCATGACTGAGGGCTGTAAAAATTTCATTTTCATGCTGCATTGTTTTATTAACTATTGAAACTAACGCAGGGATCTGATCGGCACGTTGTTTCAGGATAACGTCTATATTGGCAAAAGCGTTGTCTACATTGTTACGCAGTAGAACCAAACGGTTATACAGTGAGATCCCTGCACTTATTAGCCCAGTTATCAGGAGAAAAATCACTATAGCAATAATTACTATTTCCACATTATTTCCTTTATAAATTCTTTTTAGTTATGCCCTAATGCCTGAACACTCTCAACCAAATCAGCAAGCTGAGCTACAACCCGATCGCCTACATCGGCGTTATCGCCACCCAATGCTTTATTGCGCATAAAATCACGTTTTATCTGCTGCCAGCGTTGTTCTTCCTCTGGTGTCAGGGTGCCACGAAGTTCTGCCAGTTTAAGTAAGTTTTCTTCTGCTCCGCTGGTCAGTAGTTGTGCTTCACCTAAATAGTGATCATCCAGAATGCGCTGTATTTCTGCTTCGTTCATGACCGCAGAAACTTTTTCGCTGAGTTTATTCATATTGCGGTAACTACCTTGTAGTTTGAACGGTGGTTCTGTCCGGTATTTGTCTGACTGGGCGGCACTGGCAATATATTGCTGGTTAACTTTGAAAACGATACGCCTCATGATTAACAACCGTTCAAGGATCGCGACGATTTCGGTAATTTCAGCATCACTATATGGGTAACTTAAGGCATTGCCGGAGAAGGGCTTGCCCATTGCTTTATCGATAAACAGGTAAAGATCGTTCATATCGCGTAATGCCAGCGGAGCCAATACCGGGTTTGAGGTCAGGCTGTTTTCGATATAGCTCAGGGTGAAGGCTTCTTCCATACCTCCCAGTACTTCACCGAGGTTATAAATATCGGCACGGTTTGCCAGCATATCAGGAATTTTGAATAACTCACCGGATTCGGTATAAGGGTTACCGGACATAACGACGCAGAATTTCTTACCGCGCATATCGTAAGTTTTGGTTTTGCCTTTCCAGACACCTTCTATACGCCGTGTTCCGTCACACAGGGAAATAAATTTTTGTAGAAATTCAGGGTGGGTATGCTGAATATCATCAACATACAGCATCACGTTATTGCCCATTTCCAGTGCCAGATTGAGCTTTTCCAGCTCCTGACGAGCTGTCGCATTCGGTGCCTGAGCCGGATCGAGTGAGAGTACATCATGCCCTAATGCAGGGGCGTTAATCTTCATGAAGATCAAACCAAGACGGTTGGCGATGTATTCCATTAAGGTGGTTTTACCGTAGCCCGGCGGGGAGATCATCAGTAACATGCCCATCAGGTCTGTTCGCTTACCTTCTCCGATAGCTCCAATTTGTTTGGCAAGGTTATCGCCGATTAATGGCAGATAAACATCGTTGATCAGTTTGTTGCGGACAAATGAACTCAACGGTCGGGCCTTGAATTCATGGAGTTTTAGGGATTGACGCTGCTGATTAAGGACACTCTGACGTAATTCCTGATAATGATGATAAGCAGGAATAAATACCTTGCGCTGTTTTCTCATGCGGCAGAAATAGTCATCAAGGCTGAGAGTCAGCGTCTGGTTAATGATGGAAGGATGTTCGCCAATTAAATCGGTGACAGTAAAATGTAGATCGACTTCACTGAAGCGGGCGTTAAGTGATTTATCCAACACGGTCAGAGTAACCGCTTCCGAAATATAATTTTTTAGTGGCGCAAATTCAGCTAAGGAACACAGCCCGTTCAACCAGTTCTCCACCAGCATCCAGCGTTGAGCAAAGCGCTGGCCGAGATTTTGCTGTGAGTGAATGAAATCACCCCACATATGTGCTTTTTCCAGCGCAGATTGCAGACCTTCCAGCAAGGTTCGGGCATATTTACTGAAAGTAAATTCTACAGTCATGCGGTTCAACGCCAGACACAGATATTCAGCGGCCTGTGTTTGCTGATAGGGTTCACACCTGATTGGATGGCGTTCAAGGAACAGGCTGATTTCTGCTTCTATTTCGGCTTCCAGATCCCGTAAGCCAGCATCATTACGGAACAGCTGGTAAATATTGGTGCAGGTACGTGCGCGTTCCGGCCATAAAGATGGTTGCTCTTCTTGCTGAACCTGCTCCCAGAACAGAAAGGCAATTGCTCTGGCGTGGGGATTGAAACGCAGAAGATCGGCACTTTCCCCTACAGGAATGAGTTTGCGCAGAATGGCGATGGCATCATGATCATGAATTCCTTTTTCATACCCTTCTTTATAACGGGGAGCAGCAAAATCACGCACGGTTTTTTCCAGCATAGCCGGCTGGCTCATCAGGGTTTTTAGCCCATCCAGCGTTAATCCGGCCTGCTCTTTGCTGGCTGAGTAAATGAGTGAGTAAGCAAGGTATTCAGCCCGGTAGACTGAGGGGGATTCAGATTCAAGGGAAATCGCCCAGTAGGGTTTCAATGATTCAAGTTCCGGGCTGTTTATCGGTTCCTGATAATCGGTACCTGTTAAATGCAGGTATAATTTGTCGCCTCGTGGCAGGATGGTCAGATCCAGTTCCTGTGTATTTACACTGAAACGGTGACGAGGCCCGAGTTTGATAATGTTGCCGCCATCTTCGTAGATGTCCTTTTTATCCCGCAGGCTGCGGATCGCCTGATCACGTGCGGCTCTGAATTTGGCATCGATATCATCCGCTTTAACGCTGTCTTTCAGGTCACGCAGGCGCTCGATAATTTCACGGGCTTTCAGCGCCAGAGTATCAGCAGCAAAGAAGGCATTAAGTTCATCAAGAGAAGAAAATTTAGCTGTTCTGCGATTGATGCTGTCCAGTAAGCGTTCTGCTGCAACCTGTAAATTCTGAGCCTTGCGCTGGCGCTCATCCAGCAGCGATTGTTTGTGCGTTTCAAATGTTTCCAGCAACTCTTCGCGTTTATCCAGAATGTCATTCAGGAATTCATCGTGGTCACTGAACTGGCTTTCAAGTTCTTCTAACTGAACTAACAGGCGTGAGAGTTGTTCCTCACAGCGTTCGGGATCAGTGGAAAGAGTCAGGGCGTTGGTGATCCCTTGACTGAACAATTTAAATTGCGCACTAAATTGTGCGACGGATTCAACCGCGCCTTTTTCTTTGCGGCGCTGTTGTAGTCTGGCTTTCGCCTGATTCAGCAGGGCGTAAATTTCAGAGATGGATTCAATAATATGCGTTTGCTGGGTTGTATCTTCAAATTTCAGTGAAGCCATCAGGTTTGACAGCATATCCAGATCAGCTGACATCTTCTCCATGCCCGCCAATGGTTCTGCCAGTTGAGCGCTGTTAGCCGCTTCTTGTATTTGTTTATCCAGTATTTGTAAATGTTGATTGAAAGGCTGTAATGCTTTTTCGCTGGCGAGGAAATCTGCGGTTGCCAGTGAAATACGTTGTTGACTGTCAGCCAGTTGTGCTTCCATTTCATCAAGGCGGACGAGGTCAATATAACGGTGGTCACGCAGGGTAATTAAGTGACCACGCTGGATACTCAGGCTGTTTAAGGCATCAATATATTGCTGAGTTTCAGTCCAGCTTTCCGGCAGCATGGCAATCATCAGCTCTTTTTGATGCGATGTGGCCTCATTCATCGCCCGGACGGATTGACGACGAATACTTTCAACTTTTTCGTATTCATCTAATACGCGTTCGCCGGTGTTGGCGATCTCTTTGAGAAGTGCTGCAATATGCAGGCTCTGTTCGTCACTCAGCCACTTTTCGTCACTTAGCCAATAGTAGATATCCACCAGACGGCGGGTATCCTGACAAAGTTTTTCATAAAGCTGAGAAGAGATCTGCTGTTGTTCTATTTCTTTAGCGATATGGTAAAGGTCGGAAATTCCCCGCACCAGTTCAGCATTGCCGATACGTCCCAGAAAGCTGTTTTTTGCCGGTTGGCGGGCGGCATATTCGTCAGAATAGAAAGGAGTTTGCCAGATTTGCATTGGATGGATACGTGTTGGCTCATCTGACTGGCCTTCGAACAGCACCATCTGGCCATCTTCAAACATGGCATAACCGTGTCCGAACAGCGGGTTTTGCAGTTTACGTTCGATCAGGTTGTAATTGAACAGTGCCAGCCGGCCGAGTTTAGGCTCATAGAAGATATACATAACATCTTCGCCATTCGGAGAGCGACGAACCCGCCTGAAACGCATTCCGTCCATAGGCTGGTCGAAGGTTTTGTACTCGCCGTTTTGCAGATAATAGCCGCCAGGGAAAATAATGCCGTGATCTTCCGGTAGCTGAATACAAGCCAGCCCAATGGCATCAATGCGTTGTACCGTCTGAGTCAGCGTGTTGTAAACCAGATAACGCCATGTATCCTCGCGATAAGGCAGAATTTTCAGCAGAATAAGACTGCCGGTCTGGGCATATTCGATCTGTGCATCATCCAGCGATTGGGTTTTATCCAACACCGCTTCCCGATAAATACCCAGCCCATCTTCGGTATTATTTTCACATTTGATGGTCAGGTCGCCACCAATCGTTTCCACAAATACCGTATCGAGAATGTTCATATGTGGATAGCGACCATGAACAGTATTTTCCCGTGTTGTTCGCTGCCATTCAAAATCATAGGCCGGAGGCAGGGCGATATCACGTTCTCCGCGATTATCAATGTACTTGATTTCGGTTTTATCGCTGGAGATTGCCCAGCGGAATACGCGGATATCGGTGATACGCTCACCAATCTGGAAACTGGCAAGGAGTTTGCCATCCCGCTCAACCAGTTCCAGTAATTGGGTGTTTTTATAGTAGGTATAGAGTTCGTGGAAATCCTGCACAAAGCTGGTGATGTTAAGAAACGTGCCCGCCAGCGGGACGGATTCAACATCATATTCATCATTTTCTTTTTTCAGTTTGTACAGGGAGAAAACATCTTCGACCCGCGTTTCTTTTTTCAAGCCAAGGAAAACATTGTAGCCAAACAGTAGCCAGTCACCGACGCGGACAATATCCCTAGCAACGCAGTTATTTTCTGTGCGGATACGAATACGGCCAATAATATCTGTCTGGTTTTTGCCAAATTCTTCCAGACGACGGTTATTCAGCAGGCTGACTTTTTCGTGGAGCTGTTGGCCCTGTTCAGACAGACGATTGCGTAAGATATCATAGGCTCCACCTTCAGCGACGGCGTTATCCAACAATTCCTGTTCGCGGGTGTTTACTTGATTATCATTCAGTTGGCTATCTGACATGGCGTAAGTGTTTCCTTGCTTTGATGAGATTAATTCGGGTTTCAGGGCATGTGGATCACCCACCGGCACGGTTGCCGTGACGGTGGGGATGACTGATTACTCTACGGAATTATCTTTATTCGGGTTTTTTGGAGTCTGATCTTTCTGACTGCCACTGAACATATTGACCAGAGACTGGACTTCCGGGTTTTGCAGCAGGGAGTTGAAATCCAGTTTCTTCTCGCCCACTTCTTTTTCCATAAATTTTTCTACAATGCCCTTATCACCTTTACCCGTCAGCAGCTTATCGACGGCTGATTTGACTAATGGACTTTTGTCTACCACGCCATTAATGGCTTTGCCGACAGTAAGCGCTTTGGAGAAAGTATTGAAGAAGCTACCGTCGCCACCCACGATATCAATGTTGGTTTTGCTGAGTGCCGCTGCCAGAACTTCTGCCTGCTCTTTGGCGATCTCTTTATTAGCGGCAATGGCAGACATGGCCTGCTCAAAGTCTTTCTCAAGACGCATACGGAACTCTTCGTGATCACGGGCTGTATCGTTAAGGTTGCCCATGGCAGTGAATTTATCGGTCAGACCATCAGCTTCTGCTTTCAGGCGCTGGCGAATAACTTCTGCTTGTGCTGTACCGAGCTGACCTTCACCGCGCGCCTGTGCCGTCAGTTTTTCTTCCAGTACTTTGGCATCTACCAGCCCCAGCTTCTCTTTGGCGTGAGCTTGTTGTTCATCACCACGAGCCTGAGCTGACAGCTTTTCTTCCAGAACTTTCGCTTCTGCCAGCCCTTGTTTTTCAGAGGCATCAGCCTGAGCTTCCATGACCCGCGCTTCAGCCAGACCTTTTTCCTGTGTACCACGGGCTTCTGCCAGTAATTTCTCGGCAATGATATTGGCCTGAACCAGACCTTCTTTCTCTTCTGCTTCAGCTTTGGCCTGACGAATACGGGCTTCAGCCAGACCCAGAGCCGCTTCTTCCGCTTCAATACCTTCAGCCATCCGTTTTTTCGCTTCAGATTGTTTAGCTGCGGCTTCGAGTTCTGCCTGTGCCATCGTGCTGATTTCCAGCGCTTTGTATTTTGCACTGTTCTCATCCGCTTCGGCCTGTTTCACCTGCCTAACCAGCTCCTGCTCTGCTTTGGCATGAGCATCAATAATGGTGATTTGTTTCTTGCGATCAGCCTCAGAAACCATGCGCACTTCTTTAATACGTTCTTCTTCCTGCGCAACGGTTTTTTCTACCGCAACACGTTCACGAATGACGTTGGAGATATTTTTGCGCTCTTCTTCCAGTGCCTTCTCTTTTTCGATGCGCTGGAGTTCGACTTCACGCTCGCGGGAGACAATTTCCAGCTCTTGCGCGCGGGTGACCTTTTCCATCTCGATGATCACGGCCCGTTCACGGTTTTGTTGAGCCACTTCTACCTCGCGCAGACGGTTCTCTTCGCGAATTTCAATTTCTTGTTGGGTCTGAATGCGGGCCTGCTCTGCTTTCAGTCGCTCTTCTTCTTTGACTTTCAGCGTTTCGGCTGATTCGCGGGCACGAATGCTTTCAATTTCGCGTTTCTGGCGGGCTTCGGCATCAGCCTGTTGGCGTTCTAAAGCAAGGCTGGCTTCGCGGGTTTCCACGTTTTTCTTCTGGATAGCCAGTTCCTGATCCCGCTCTTTCTGGTTGGTTTCAATATTATGGATTGCTGTAATTTCAGTGATTTTACGGATACCTTCGGCATCGAAAATATTGTTCGGGTCCAGCGAGTTTTTCGGCGTTTGTTCCAGATAATCGATGGCAACGTCTTCCAGAGCATAACCATTTAAATCTTTGCCGATCACATCAACAATACGGTCGCGGAAATTCTGGCGATCTTCAAACAGTTTTGATAGTTCGAATTGTTTACCGACGGTTTTCAGGGCTTCCGAGAATTTTGCGCTGAACAGGGCGTTGACGGCATTATGGTCAGATGCGCGCTCAACACCGATGGATTTTGCCACTTTCAGAACATCTTCAGTGGTTTCATTGACGCGCAGGTAGAAAGCAACCGTAATGTCTGCACGCAGGTTATCTTTACAGATCAGGCCATCTTTACCCCGGCGATCCACTTCCAGCGTCAGCAGGGAGATGCGCATAAATTCTTTCTTATAAATAACGGGGTAGACCAGAGCACCGGTGAAATGTACTTTGGGCTGCGCTGACATATCGTTAACGATCAGGGCGGTTCCCTGTGGGACTTTGATATAAAACGCTTTGAAAAGCCCAAAGAAACCCAGAATGACGATAATAATTGTCGCAATAATGATCAGGAAAGGCATGAAATCAGCCAAGTTAATATCTGACATGTGTATGTGTTTCTCCATTTTGTTTTAGGGCAAACATTGTCGAGCAAACCTGTTTCGGGGTTAACGTAATTCCCCGGAGTTTAAGCTGCTATTCATCCATGACCGGAATGTAGAGTGAGGCATGTCAGATAGCAAAATTTACGGTACCGGATTGAGTAACAAGCACGTTGTCACAACCTGAATTCATCTTCACTGACGACGGTATAGCTGTTCGTTGTGGCATCATAGCTAATCAGGACGACACGATCCCCACGGGCAATGCCATCATTTTCCGGCGCACGGATCTGCAAGATAAGGCTGGCACCATTGTTATTCATCAGTGCTTCGCCCCGTTGTTCGGTGACAACAGGAGAGCGGACTTCAGCGATTTTCCCGATTAAGTTATCAACACTGTTGGAACGATTAAGTTTGGCGAGTTTCGGTTGTAACGGGCGCAGGAGCAGGGTTGTCAGTAATAGGGCAATAAAACCAACGATAAGCAGCGCTACTGTACCTAGTAAGTAACGGATGACATCAGTTTCAATGAAACGCAGCATTAAATGTTCGCTGAAATAGCTGAGTGGCCAGCCGATCAGAGTAATCAGAGTGATAATAATGGTGACGGGAATTCCGCTCAGGCCAAGTTTTGTTAACCATCCCGCCAGAACAGAAGCATCAGAGGCATCGAAACCATCGACATCGATATTAAGAATATCAATGTCTAATAAGCCAAAAGCAGCACAAATCCAATAAAATAAAACAATAAGTAATAGCCCGCTGAAAATAACCACCGGGAAAGCTAAGCAGTTTTGTAAAAAAAGCTCCATTGGAATGCTATCTCTGGATGATAATAATTTTTAATAATACTCAATTAAATCAGTTTTCAAAATAACTGAATAGAGGAAGAGATGGTTTTTTTGAACCCTAATGTAATAATTGAAAATTGTTATTTGTTTATGTTTTTATGGTGAAGGATAAAATAATTTATTTTCTTGATTGGTTTTTATTCTGTGTGGAAATAAAAATAACTATAAGAGTATTTAAGATGTAAATTCAGCGTGGAATATTATTTTATATAATTCATTGTATAAATTATAAGTTAATTAATTATTTTTCTATAGCTAATTATACTCGCTGAAAAAGAACTAAGATGAGCTGTAAAAAATGGTGTTTAACATCACAAAACCGTTATGCCTGTAGTGCATAAATTTACTTGCACCTTTTCACATATTTTGTCAGCTTTAGTGGTGTCAGGGGTGCTGACAACGACTTTTTTAAGACAGGGTAAAGATGATGAAAAATGTAGGTTTTATCGGCTGGCGTGGCATGGTTGGCTCAGTATTGATGCAGAGGATGATCGAGGAAGGGGATTTTAATGAGATTAATCCCGTCTTCTTTACCACTTCCCAACACGGGCAAGCAGCGCCGGAATTTACAGGTAAATCAGGTGTATTGCAGGATGCTTTTGATATTGAAGCACTCAAAGCACTGGATATTATTATCAGCTGTCAGGGGGGAGATTATACCAATAACATTTACCCTAAACTGAGAGCAACGGGTTGGCAAGGGTATTGGATTGATGCAGCTTCTGCACTGCGTATGAATGATGATGCTGTCATTATCCTTGATCCTGTTAACCATCAGCACATTCAGGACAGCCTGAATAAAGGCATTAAAACGTTTGTTGGTGGTAACTGTACCGTCAGCCTGATGTTGATGTCATTGGGGGGCTTATTTGCTAATAATTTGATTGAGTGGGCATCTGTTTCAACTTATCAGGCCGCTTCCGGCGGTGGTGCCCGCCATATGCGTGAACTATTGACGCAAATGGGAATGCTGCACAATCAGGTCGCGGGTGAACTGCAAAATCCGGCTTCTGCTATTTTGGATATTGAAAAGCGCGTCACAGACTTTACCCGCAGTGGCACGTTGCCGACAGATCAATTTGGTGTTCCGCTGGCGGGAAGTTTGATCCCGTGGATTGATAAGCAATTGGAAAATGGCCAGAGCCGTGAAGAGTGGAAAGGGCAGGCGGAAACCAACAAGATCCTGAATACAGGCAATAATATTATTCCGGTTGATGGTCTGTGTGTTCGCGTTGGTGCATTACGCTGTCATAGTCAGTCATTTACCCTGAAACTGAAACGAGATATCCCGATCCACGAAATTGAGACGCTGCTGGCTTCCCATAATGAGTGGGTTCGCGTTATTCCGAATGATCGTGAGCTGACCATGCGTGAATTAACTCCGGCTGCGGTAACGGGGACTCTGAATACACCAGTGGGGCGCCTGCGTAAGCTGAATATGGGGCCTGAATACCTGTCTGCCTTTACAGTTGGTGATCAGCTATTGTGGGGAGCGGCGGAGCCACTTCGTCGTATGTTGCGTATTTTGTTGTAGAAGTGATTTAATCATCCAAGGTGATAATTGGATTAACCCGCCAATAGAATCAATGAATGATAATATTGGCGGTGATAATTAAATATAAATCTTCCAAAAATAAGAATGGGAAGAATTTAAATGCTCTTAAGAAACCGTTGTTCCCAATGTTAATGTGACACAACGAATAAACGCAGTACTGACTCCTTTACGATTTTCAAGGTCTATCACCGATGTCGTGTGATATTTCGGACAAAGTCTGTAAAGTAGTTCAGGCGATATTTCTGCTCCCAAAGATTTAAGTACAGCAGAAGCTGTTTCAGGACTAAAATTCATCAGGGCTTTATGTTCAGGAAGAGCATGGCGAATTTTCTGAAATATCTCTTGGTTTTCATCCAGAATTTTTTCCAGATTACTGTCATTAACGTGTGATAGAACATGATCAAAGTCCGTGACTCCCCGCAGTGCGAGAAAACTCACATCCATATTATGTTCGGTAGCAAGTGATTCAGAGCCTGCTTGGGATTGGATTTTAGCATAATTGAGAGATTTAATTTCATGGTGGATTTTACTTGCTACTTCCGGAACGAAGCCGAGTGTCAAAGCAATCTTTTCAAGGTACTCAGGAAGCATTGCGAACATGACACCTTCCCATGAATCGGTCAGTTCCATCGCTTTAGCCCGAAGAGCATCAGCATTGCCCTGAAGGCGGTGGAGATCATGTAGACTCACCATTTCAGCATTAATAATATGGGGCGAAGTGGACTTTTGATCAGTAGAAACATGCATGATTTTCTCCTAAATAACATTACAATATATTTATTAATAATGAAGCAGGATTTATTAAATCACAGGGTATAAACGAACTGATATTAACTATTGGAAAGAAAAGTATTTTTTAAAATTAAAATATGGAATAAAGAATTAACCAATATATTAATTAACATAATAATTATATGATTGCCAATGAATGATTAAATTGTTTGATTTATTATTTGTTATATTTTCATTTTATAGCGGATAAATAAAAATGATTATCATCATTTTTGTGTTTATGCAGGGAATATTTATCTGTTTTAATATTTTTTAATTTTACTGAAAATAATAGATTAGCAGGGGGATTTATCGCATTATCATTCGATAAATGAGTAATGAGGTTCAACAGCACCCTCCTCCACTAAGTAGAGTTCAGCGTGAGCCAGATCACGTTCCTGACAGTCAGCCAGCCCAGAAGGCCCGCCAGATCCAGTGCATCTTTACGGCGGGTCATTTTGGTATTTCTTGGATCATAAGCACAAACCAGTGAATCGAAAACCCCCATGTTCAGGAGAAAATAACCAAGCACGGTTTCCATTTGGGATTAGTGACATTTCTTCCTCTGTATAGTGGGTAAACCCCATCCGATGATAAGCATCTGAAAGTGCTGGTGTTGCAATTAATAATTTTAAATTTCCTTTGCAGCCTATTTTATGGGATAAGTTAACCGCTTTTTCTACCAATAAATAAGCCGCATTTTTTAATCCTGGGTGCATGATAAGGTAAGTAATTTCAGGGTAATAACGCAAATCAGGATCATAGCGGTATAACATAACTTCTTCGTAGCATCTCACTATCATAATTCCTACAGGGATATTATGCAGATAGCAAATAAAATAAACAAAGTTTTTATCTGCTTCATCTTCTCTTTTATCATCAAGATTATTCTGAACACTAATTAATAAATTAAGTGTTATGCTATATTTCAAATTCCAGGAGTCATCGGTTGTTTTTCCTGTTTTCTCATTTAATTCATCAATGTAATCGACTAAATCACTAGAGTCCTCAATGCGGTTTAATATATGATCAAGCCAACCATCATTTCCTATTGAGTAGTAAAGTTTATTCACAGCACTTATCATTTCATTCAAGCTTACTTCTTTAACTATTGATGGTATATATCCATTAATTAATTTAGCGTTACAATAATTAATGTTTTTATTCAAAATGTCATTTGGTGGTAGAGTATGGAAAGAGTTTGAACGGGACAATGTTCTGTATGATGTTTTGTGTATATAACTATTAAAGGAACTTGTTCTTTTTAGCATTCTAGGAATCCTCATAATCAAGGAGATATCAGGAATATTTAAAGCGAGTACATAGAATATTTCTTTAACAATAACAATTTTTCTTAATATGAGGGTTCATAAATTAATATTTATGAGTAATTACCTCAATCCAAACATGCTTCTAAAAATATTATCACGTTTTCTTGGGCAATGCCCAAATTTGTATTTTGTTGCCTTATTGTTATCTCTTAATTTATCGCATAATTGTGCAATATCTTTAGGTGTCCAATATAAATTTTTCCCATAAGCGATTCTATTAAAATTGTTCAATAATCTCTCTACTCCGCCTGCTTTCAATATTCTGCTAACAACGGTTGAGCAATTTTTTAATAAGAAACTGTAATGCATATTAGGATGACATATGTTTCTTTTTGCTTCGAGCATTGCATCTACATCCAAATCATATAACTCATAAATTACATGATACATTTGCTGCACCATTTCTCCAAAGGGCTCGTCATCTCTACACATTCCGTCTTGCCACAGTACATCTCTAATATTCTCTTTATTATTAGAAGAGTAAACATCCACACGTTTATGCATATACTCAAGCCCTGGATGTGGGTCATGTTGACCAATATACATTGCCGCATGACCAGACGGTGAGTCAGTACAGGGATATCTAATAAATACTGTCGCGCTAATTGGTTTAGGTGGTTCAGTGGTTATTATCATTTATGACTCCTTTTGAATTTATATACACTTCGTCTTTCAAGTTGCCTCTTTGTTGGCTGTGCTCACTCGCCCCCGCTCACCGTTTTTATAAACATACGGTTGGGAGTGATCTCTCTTTCTGCCGCGACGCATTTTGAAATTCATTGTGTATATTTTCTATTATTTGGGAAGTATAAACATTTTTCGCCTTTTACTCGGAATTCATTCCATGCAATCTTGTAGATACTAAATGAAACCTAATCGTCGATAGACTCTTATAGGTAACTCATCCATTTTGTAATATAGTTCTTAATTGATTGATTATTATGATGACTATCTAAATTAAAATATTAATTGACGGCCGAGAATTGAAGGGTTCTGATATCAATAATGGAGGCGGAATATAATTTATATTACTATCGAGATCACTGTTCTTTCATTATTAAATGTTACTAATTATTTTTCAATCGGCCTTGGAGATAATATAAGGCAATTTTTAATGGTTTCCAAGTAATCAATAACTATTTCAGGAATGAAATTCAATCGGCTATTTTACCCCGGATAATGATAAGTTATCCGGGGTAAAATGATTCCCTTTATATTTCAAGCTGAATCTTGAAATCTATTGGGGGATGATAGGGATATCAGATATCAATATTCGCTGATTTCAGCGCATTCTCTTCGATAAATGCACGGCGAGGTTCAACCGCATCACCCATCAGGGGGGTGAACAGTTGATCCGTTGTAATGGCATCTCAGGGTTGCCATTTCTTGCGAAAAGAGCATTTTGTCAAAACGCTATTTTTCAACGTTCAGAATCTTACCTTTCAGTGACAGGATCGCCCGATTCTTACGGTTATGTCCCTGTTTTGCAGAACCACCTTCCACTAAATATGCCACATTGGAGAGGTAGGTTACTTATTATTAGATATTCTGTTTATTAACGGAATTTAATAATAATTATTATAAACATTTACTTATAAAATTGAATTTTTGCAATGACGAATCGTATTTCCATTGCTGACTCACTAGAGGTTCTAATACCATTTCCCCTAGTGATTGCTCAATAAATCCTATTTTGGCATAAACATCTAATAGTGATTCTGCTGCTGTTACTAGTTTTAGATTTCCTTTATATTCCTTTGATTGAGAAAAATTAACTGCTTCTTCTATAAATAAGTAGCCACAATTTTCTAGTCCAGGATGTATAATAAGAGTATCTATTACAGGGTAATTAGGTTTCCTGCTTGTATTCAGCGTAATCTTCATAATTCCTATAATAATTCTTCTTGTATCCAAGGTGTTAAGATAACCCAAAAAATAAATATCATTTTCAGCTCGGCTGCTTGATAAAGTTCTTATAAGAGTACTTAACAGGGATTTTGTTAAAAAAAATTTAAGTGTTAGCCGTTGATCTGAACTCAGTTCTGTTTTTTTAGAGTTCATCATTTGGCTAGCATCTGTTATGTATTTAAACCAGTCGTTTTGAATTAAGTGTTTTTGGAATTCATTAATATATCTTCCTACTTCTGTTATGTTATCACATTTTTCAATAGCTATTTTTTGATCTATAATAGATATTCCTGATAATGGATTGGTACTGCCTGTTCGCATAGTAAAATCCCTCATGTTTTTCAGAAAAATATATTGTTAACTTTTCAATGTGTTTTTCGGGCTACAACTATTTTTATGATATATTATTGAAAATTATTTTGATTATTTTAAATAATAACGAAGATATTATATTTCCGGATGTATAAGTTTTTTTAAAAAAATTTTAAATAATGTAAATACTACATGTTTATAATGAAAACAATATATATTTTAAGTCTAAAAAATTATTAATGTACTTTCATTTATTTTTCCATATGATAGGTTAAAACCACTGTCTTTAGACGGTGACTTTGACTTTAATGTTTTGACCTATGCGCGTTTACGAGGTGCGTGGTTCGACGACTTTCAGTCGTCGGCACCGAAGTGCGCTAACCCACCTACTTCAGTAGGTGGTAGTTAAGTAAATAGTCTATATCCACCCCATTTAATTGGAGGTGTTTTTGGAATTGGTAGTGTGAATATTGCTGCTGAAGTTGTAATTATAGGAAAAATATTTGAATAGAGTGGGGAAGGATGGGTTTAGTTCTGTAAAGAATAAGTAACCCAGATAATGGTCGTTATCTGGGTTAATGGATGAATATTAAATATCAATATTCGCTGCTTTCAGCGCATTCTCTTCGATAAATGCACGGCGAGGTTCAACCGCATCGCCCATCAGGGTGGTGAACAGCTGATCCGTTGCAATGGCATCTTTCACCGTAACACGCATCATACGGCGGGTTTCCGGGTTCATTGTGGTTTCCCACAACTGTTCCGGGTTCATTTCTCCCAGACCTTTATAACGCTGAATAGAAAGGCCACGGCGTGATTCTTTGCCCAGCCATTCCAGTGCCTGTTCAAAACTATTGACTGGCTGATGACGTTCACCACGTTCAATGTAGGCACCTTCTTCAATCAGATTACCAATCAGTTCACCCAGTTTGCTGATACGACGGTACTCGCCGCCGTGGATGAAATCGAAATCCAGATTGTAGTTGGTATCAACACCGTGGGTGCGGATACACAGAACCGGCTCATAAACCTGACGTTCGCGGTTTTCATGGATTTGATAGCTATAAGTGCTGCCATGCTGCTCTTTATCATTCAGGCGAATAGTCAGAGCACTGACCCACTCTTCCACTTTGGTCTGGTCGGTTAAGGTTTCTTCTGTCAGTTTCGGATGATAGATCAGGTTGTTCAGTAACGCCTGAGGATACAAACGCTCCATACGTCTGATGATTTTTTGCGAGGCATTGAATTCAGTGACCAGCTGTTCCAGAGCTTCACCTTTCAGAGCCGGAGCATGTGGATTGGTATACAGTGATGCGCCATCCAGTGCGATGGACATCTGATACGCTTCCATTGCATCATCATCTTTGATGTATTGTTCCTGTTTGCCTTTCTTCACTTTGTACAGTGGTGGCTGGGCGATATAGACATAACCACGCTCAATGATCTCAGGCATCTGGCGATAGAAGAATGTCAGCAGCAGGGTACGGATGTGGGAACCATCAACATCGGCATCGGTCATGATGATAATGCTGTGATAACGCAGTTTGTCCGGGTTGTATTCATCGCGGCCGATACCACAGCCCAATGCGGTAATCAGGGTTGCCACTTCCTGTGAAGAGAGCATTTTGTCAAAACGCGCTTTTTCGACGTTCAGGATCTTACCTTTCAGTGGCAGGATCGCCTGATTCTTACGGTTACGCCCCTGTTTTGCAGAACCACCCGCAGAATCACCCTCCACTAAGTAGAGTTCAGAGTGGGCCGGATCACGTTCCTGACAGTCAGCCAGTTTGCCCGGCAGACCCGCCAAATCCAGAGCACCTTTACGGCGGGTCATCTCACGCGCTCTACGTGCTGCTTCACGGGCACGGGCTGCATCAATGATTTTGCCGACAACGGTTTTGGCATCGTTCGGGTTTTCCAGCAGGTATTCCACCAGCTTCTCATTCATCAGCGTTTCAACGGCGGTTTTCACTTCAGAGGAAACCAGCTTGTCTTTGGTCTGGGAAGAGAACTTCGGATCCGGAACTTTAACGGAGATAACGGCAATCAGACCTTCACGGGCATCATCACCGGTCGCGCTGACTTTGGATTTTTTGTTGTAACCCTCTTTATCCATATAACTGTTGAGGGTACGGGTCATCGCGGTACGGAAGCCCACTAAGTGAGTTCCCCCATCGCGCTGAGGAATGTTGTTGGTGAAGCAGTAAATGTTTTCCTGAAAACCGTCATTCCATTGCATGGAAATTTCAACACCGATACCGTCTTTTTCGGTGGAGAAATAGAAGACGTTTTGGTGAATCGGATTTTTGTTGCGGCTCAGGTATTCAACAAATGCTTTGATCCCGCCTTCGTAATGGAAGAGATCTTCAGCATTGGTACGTTTATCAACTAAACGGATGGAAACGCCGGAGTTCAGGAATGACAATTCGCGCAGGCGTTTTGCCAGAATATCGTATTCGAACTCGGTGTTAATTTTGAACGTATCCATACTAGGCCAGAAACGCACGGTTGTTCCCGTTTGTTCTGTATCACCGACGACTTTCAGTGGTGACTGTGGAACCCCATGCTGGTAAGTCTGTTCGTGCACTTTGCCGTCACGACGGATAGTCAGTTCCAGTTTTTCAGATAAGGCGTTAACAACAGAAACCCCTACGCCATGCAGACCGCCGGAAACTTTATAGGAGTTGTCATCGAACTTACCCCCCGCATGCAGCACGGTCATGATGACTTCCGCTGCTGAAACACCTTCTTCTTCGTGTATGCCGGTAGGAATACCGCGGCCATCGTCCTGTACAGAAACAGAGTTATCTGCATGGATAGTAACAACTATTTTGTCACAATGACCTGCGAGGGCTTCGTCGATAGCGTTGTCAACAACCTCGAAGACCATGTGGTGCAGGCCAGTACCATCATCGGTATCGCCGATATACATGCCTGGACGTTTACGAACAGCATCCAGCCCTTTTAATACCTTGATACTTGAGGAGTCATATGTATTCGACATCAACGTTTCTCGCTTATCTTAATCCTGTGGTTGAACCTCTTACCCTTCGTCTTTCGAATCACCTTTACTATGCTGGCTGAATTCGAAATCCATAGGGCATATTTTGCCATGTTCTACGCTAAACATCCTGCTATTTACGTCAATCATGTCTGCAACCTGCTCGGGAGTAATTGCACTGACAAACACCTGAGCCTGCGTAGATTTAAGACGCTCGGCTAATAACTTACGACGGCCGGCATCCAATTCAGAGGCAAAATCATCAAGCAGATACAGGCATTTTTGCCCGCTCTGTCGGGTGAAATATTCACCCTGCGCTAACCTAAGAGCACACATCAGTAACTTAAGCTGACCACGTGAGAGCATATCCTCTACAGATGTGCCGTCTGCCCTGATCCGCAGATCGGCTTTGTGGGGGCCGGATGCGGTATAGGTTAATGCTTTATCGCGCTCAAACTGCCGCGCGAGGAGTTCTGCATATTCACTCTCTTTGTCCCAGCCCTGCTGAAAAGAGATATTGAGAGTGAATTCAGGTAAAAACTGTTTACAGGTTTTCTCAATATCTTCAGCAATACCTGCAATATATTCAGCCCGCCATTGGCTTATCTGAGTTGCCAATGGTGCAAGCTCATGATCCCAATGCTGGATCTGGCTATAGCGTGTGACTTGCCGTAATGCCGCATTCCGTTGTTTGAGTAACCTTTTCAGATTAGCCCAGCCCGCAAAAAAACGCGGTTCATTATGAAAGCAGCCCCAGTCGATAAAAGCACGGCGGTATTTCGGGCCGCCATTTAACAACGTAAAACCTTCCGGAGTGATAAGCTGCATCGGTAGCATTTTTGCCAGTTCTGCAATTTTATGCCCATCACTGCCATCTATTCTGACTTTGCTGTCACCCTGACGATTTTTGCTCAGCCCAACGGATAATGTTCGCTCGTGGGATTGCTGTTCCAGTCTTCCATGAAGAATGAATTCTTCACTATCATGGCGAATGACTCTTCCCGCCTGAATACTACGAAAAGCGCGCCCGTGACCTAATGTGTAAATGGATTCCAGTACGCTCGTTTTTCCGCTGCCATTCGGCCCGACCAGAAAATTAAAGCCCGTCGCCAATGGCAGGTCGGCATTGGCGATATTACGAAAATCGCGGATCAATAAACGCGAGAGAATCATGTTCAATGAGTTAATATACAGGCGTATTATTTACAGGCGCATCGGCATCACGACATACGTCGCGGCCTGACTGGCTGAATTCTCTATTTTTACACTGGATGTTGCATCCGTCAGTAGCAAACTGACCTGCTCGCATTTCAGTGCATTGAGAACATCCAGTACGTAGCTGACATTAAAGCCGATTTCCATTTCTGTGCCCTGATAGCTGACATCAACAATCTCTTCTGCTTCTTCCTGCTCCGGGTTATTAGCCGTAATTCTGAGCTGATTTTCGCTCAGATAGATGCGAACCCCACGAAATTTTTCGTTGGATAAAATTGCAGCCCGTGAAAATGCCTGCTTAAGTGTGTCGCAATTTGCTATCAGTGTTTTATCCGGATTTTTGGGCAGGACACGGCGATAGTCAGGAAAACGCCCATCAACCAGTTTTGATGTAAATATGAAATCACCAACGTGGGCGCGAATATTGTTACTGCCGATCTGCAATTGAAGCGGGTTATCTCCGCCATCCAGTAACCGCATCAATTCGATAACGCCTTTACGTGGAACAATCACTGAGTGTGAAGGCAGACTCTGGCCGATATTCATAGAGCAGACAGCCAGACGGTGGCCATCTGTGGCAACAGTACGCAGTTCTTCCCCTTCGGTTTCGAACAGCATCCCGTTCAGATAATAGCGGACATCCTGATGTGCCATTGAGAACTGGGTGGACTCAATCAGACGTTTCAGTGTTGCCTGTGGGAGAGAGAATTCAACTTCACTTTGCCAGTCATCCAGATTGGGAAAATCGGAAGCAGGCAGAGTAGAGAGCGAAAAGCGGCTGCGGCCGGATCGAACCAGAATGCGGTCACCATCCAGTTCAACGCTGATTTCGGCACCGTCAGGCAACCCGCGCCAGATATCAAAGAATTTACGCGCGGGAATGGTGGTTGCACCCTGTTCATGTGGCTGAGTGAGCGTCACCCTAGCCTTCATTTCCATTTCTAAATCTGTACCTGTCAGTAACAGGGAGCCTTCTGTCACCTGCAATAATAAATTACCTAAAATAGGCAGGGTAGGGCGACCGCCTAAGGGGCTGCTGACCTGTTGCAGGGGTTTTAATAATTGCTCACGTTCAATGATAAATTTCATAGCGCTAGGACGACAATGTTCTGATTAAGTTAGAAAAATCTTCTTTGATATCATGACTCTCTTCACGCAGTTGTTCGATTTTACGACATGCATGAAGTACCGTAGTATGGTCACGACCACCAAAGGCATCCCCGATTTCAGGCAAGCTGTGGTTTGTCAGCTCTTTTGCCAGCGCCATTGCCATCTGTCTTGGACGGGCAACGGAGCGTGAACGGCGCTTGGAAAGCAGATCGGCAACTTTGATTTTGTAATATTCAGCAACCGTTTTCTGAATATTATCAATCGTTACCAGCTTTTCCTGTAGAGCCAATAAATCACGTAATGCTTCGCGTACAAAATCAATAGTAATCGCCCGACCCGTAAAATTGGCATTGGCGATAACCCGATTCAACGCGCCTTCGAGCTCACGAACGTTGGATCGCAGGCGTTTAGCTATAAAGAAGGCCACTTCTCCCGGCAACTGAATCTGGTTTTCGTCTGCTTTCTTCATCAGAATCGCAACGCGGGTTTCCAGCTCCGGTGGTTCTATGGCAACGGTCAGGCCCCAGCCGAAACGGGATTTTAACCGATCTTCAACGCCATTAATCTCTTTTGGATAGCGATCTGATGTCAGAATAATCTGTTGATTACCTTCCAGCAGGGCATTGAACGTATGAAAGAATTCTTCTTGAGATCGCTCTTTATTAGCGAAAAATTGAATATCATCGATAAGCAGGGCATCTACTGAGCGATAATAGCGTTTAAATTCTTCTATCGCATTGTTCTGCAATGCCTTAACCATATCCTGAACAAACCGTTCAGAATGCATGTATACCACTTTTGCATTGGCTTTGCGTGCCATGATGCTGTTACCGACAGCATGTAAAAGGTGGGTTTTACCTAACCCGGTGCCGCCATACAGGAACAGAGGGTTATAAGCTCCGCCCGGATTATCGGCAACTTGCCTGGCTGCGGCTCTGGCGAGTTGGTTGGATTTACCTTCGACAAAGTTATCGAATGTATGCTTTGGATTCACATTCGAACGATAAGATAACTCAGGCTGCGCTTTTGCATTATCCCAGCTAGGGCGTACAGATAAACTGGATGGTGCAGCAGCCACCGGCATATCAGCAATGATTTTCTGAGATGTAGACTGGCTTGCTGAAACAGGCTTATTACCTACTTCAAAACGCAGTAACGGTACTTCAGGACCACAGAAATCATTTAATAACAAATTGATATTATTTATATATTTCTCTCTGACCCAATCCAGCACAAAGCGGTTGGGTGCATAAAGAGCCAAAGTGTTATCACTTAGTTCTGCCTGAAGGGGTCGTATCCACATACTGAATTCTGTGGCAGGTAACTCATCCTGCAATCGGGCAAGACATTGCTGCCAAAGCGAAAGTGACACGGCGAACTCCCCTAAAACAAGACCAATAAAAGAAACTGGAATAATAGATACGTTATACTGGGCACAAGGCATTACTTTTTATCGATAAGATGCTCTCGATAAAGATATTACCGATAAGAACATTTCTCGATGAGAAGACTCGCAGTACCTTGTGGCGATTTCTAGTTTCATCGCTCTCCCAACGATCCGTACAGCGAGATCGGAATCGTGACCAGTGATCATAACGCAAAAGACGACATAAATCCTCATTCTTTTACACAGCTTTGATGCTTTTTATCCACAGGGAGATCACCACGCTTTGGTACGCGGAGAAGATAAAGCCCATAGAAGATACTGTAGTGGAATCATGGTATATAGCAAATTCCATTTAGCTATCGTTTAAAATTCAAAGGGAAAGCAAGAGTATAATTACTACTCAAATAGCAGGATCGGTGTAGGATCCTTGCGCTTTATTACACAGTCCGTATAATCTTGCACCCTGTGTGTAATACCAAACGATTTTTTCCGGCGGTGGCTGGTGGAAGTCAGGGTTAACACTTTAGATAGCAAAAACTTTGGGTAGCAACAAGTCTGGCGCCCGCTGAAATGCGGTCAGGCTCGCGTCATCTTGGAATTGACTAAGGGTAGTACATTTTATTACAATCCTGCCTCTTTCTATATATTGATGTTGCGATTGAGGCATCGGTGTCTACTTATTTCCACTGGTCGCCAACGCATTTGCTGAATCAGTTACAAATTTTAAGTTAGGTAGAAATCGCTATGAAACGCACTTTTCAACCATCCGTACTGAAGCGTAACCGTACTCACGGCTTCCGCGCACGTATGGCCACTAAAAATGGTCGTCAGGTTCTGGCTCGCCGTCGTGCGAAAGGCCGTGCTCGTCTGACTGTTTCTAAGTAATAAAGCTAACCATTCCACGTGGTTAAGCTCGCTTTTCCGAGGGAGTTACGTTTGTTAACTCCCGAGCATTTCACTTATGTTTTCCAGCAGCCACAACGGGCAAGTTCCGCAGAGATAACGATTCTTGGACGCCTTAATCAGCTGGGGCATCCCCGTATCGGTCTGACCGTCGCCAAAAAAAATGTTAAACGCGCCCATGAGCGAAATCGCATCAAACGATTAGCCCGTGAAAGTTTTCGTTTAAACCAGCATAAATTACCGTCAATGGATTTTGTGATTTTGGTGAGGAAAGGGGTCGCTGAGCTTGATAACCGTGAGCTAACGGAAACGTTGGGCAAATTATGGCGTCGTCACTGTCGCTTGGCTCGCGCCTCTTGATTGCGTTAATCAGAGGTTATCAGTTAGTGATTAGTCCACTGCTGGGGCCTCGTTGTCGTTTCAATCCTACCTGTTCTCAATATGGCATTGAGGCACTGCGTAGGTTTGGCATGATGAAAGGCAGTTGGTTAACGGTGAAACGCATATTAAAATGCCACCCTTTACACGAAGGTGGTGATGATCCTGTCCCACCTAAAAAAAACGAAGATAACAGAGAACATTAACGATGGATTCGCAACGCAATCTTCTTTTCATCGCTCTGCTGTTTGTTTCGTTCCTGGTCTGGCAGGCGTGGGAAAAAGATCAAAACCCACAACCAACAGTACAGGTCTCGCAGCAAACCAATACGCTGAGTAATGAAGCAGTCAGTGGGCAAGGTAAACTGATCACCGTGAAAACGGATGTGCTTTCGTTGCACATCAATACCCGTGGTGGTGATATCGAAGAGGCTGACCTGCTGGCCTATCCTGATACCCTCGGTTCCAAGATGCCGTTCAAACTTCTGGAAACAACCCCAGAATTTACTTATCAGGCTCAAAGTGGCTTAACAGGCACTAATGGCCCGGATAATCAGGCTGAACGCCCTCTTTATACCGCAGCTCAGAACAACTACGTTTTGGCTGAAGGTCAGGATGAGTTGCGTATTCCTATGACTTATACCGCGCCGGACGGTGTTGTGTATGTCAAAACTTTCGTATTGAAACGCGGTAACTATGCTGTCTCTGTTGATTACAGCATTGATAACGTGACTGACAAGCCGTTACAGATGGCATTCTTCGGTCAGTTGAAGCAGAGTGTTGATCTGCCGAAACATCGCGATACCGGCAGCAGCAATTTTGCTCTGCATACTTATCGTGGTGCGGCTTACTCATCTGATCAAGAAAAATACGAAAAATACAAATTTGATGAAATTGAAAGTAAACCACTTTCCGTAACCACACAAGGCGGCTGGGTAGCGATGCTTCAGCAGTATTTCGCCACTGCATGGGTTCCCGGAGAAGGTAAAACCAGCAATTTCTACACCATTGACCTGAAAAACCAGAAAATGGCGATTATCGGGTACAAAGGTGACACCATCAATATTGCACCGAACAGCAAGCAGAACATCGCTTCTACTCTGTGGGTCGGTCCTGAAATTCAGGACAAAATGGCGGCTGTTGCACCACATCTGGATCTGACTGTTGATTACGGTTGGTTGTGGTTTATTTCTCAGCCTCTGTTCAAGTTACTGAAATTCCTGCATGAGTTCATTGGTAACTGGGGCTTCTCCATCATCGCTATTACCTTTATCGTGCGCGGTATCATGTACCCGCTGACTAAAGCGCAATACACTTCTATGGCGAAGATGCGCCTGTTGCAGCCGAAAATCACTGCCATGCGTGAGAAATATGGCGATGACCGTCAGCGCATGAGTCAGGAAATGATGGCGTTGTACAAAACAGAGAAAGTAAACCCGCTGGGCGGCTGTTTACCTCTGGTTATTCAGATGCCAATCTTCCTTGCACTGTATTACATGCTGATGGGCTCTGTTGAATTGCGTCACGCGCCATTTATCGGCTGGATTAATGACCTGTCTGCACAGGATCCATACTACATCCTGCCATTGCTGATGGGTGTGACTATGTTTGTGATCCAGAAACTGTCACCAACGACGGTTACTGACCCAATGCAGCAGAAGATCATGACTTACATGCCTGTCGTGTTCACTGTTTTCTTCCTGTGGTTCCCGTCTGGTCTGGTGCTGTACTACATCGTCAGTAACTTGGTAACCATTATCCAGCAGCAGGTTATTTTCCGCAGTCTGGAAAAACGCGGTCTGCATACCCGCGAAAAGAAAGAGAAGAAAGAAAAGAAAATCGATCTGACAAAGAAATAATTTCTTGAGAAACGGGTCTTTTAAAAAATAAGTAGAAGGCGGTCATTGGCCGCCTTTATTATTTCCATTCATTGGCAAATTGGTAAAAGAGAGAATTCCATGAATACCACCGATACGATAGTTGCTCAGGCCACCCCTCCGGGACGAGGTGGTGTTGGTATCCTGCGTATTTCTGGTCCCAAAGCTGCGGCAGTTGCTGAGGTGGTATTAGGGAAACTCCCGAAACCCCGCTATGCTGATTATCTGCCGTTTCGTGATGTAGATGGCACCGTTTTAGATCAGGGCATTGCTCTTTATTTCCCCGGCCCTAATTCCTTTACAGGTGAAGATGTACTGGAGCTTCAGGGGCATGGTGGCCCGGTTATTCTTGATTTACTGCTGAAGCGTATTCTGACTATTTCCGGCGTACGAATTGCTAATCCCGGTGAATTTTCTGAACGTGCTTTCCTGAACGATAAACTGGATTTGGCTCAGGCTGAGGCGATTGCCGATCTGATTGATGCCAGTTCTGAACAGGCTGCGCGCTCTGCGATGAACTCCTTACAGGGAACATTTTCCAATCAGGTTCACCAAATGGTGGAGGAACTGACTAACCTGCGCATCTATGTTGAAGCAGCGATTGATTTTCCTGATGAAGAAATTGATTTTCTTTCTGATGGCAAGATAGAAGCCAAGCTGGATGAAGTGATCGCGGAGCTTGAACAGGTCCGTTCGCAGGCTCGTCAGGGGAGTCTTTTGCGTGAAGGGATGAAAGTCGTCATTGCAGGCCGCCCGAATGCGGGTAAATCCAGCCTGCTGAATGCGTTGGCGGGGCGTGAAGCCGCGATTGTGACGGATATTGCGGGAACAACTCGTGATGTGTTACGCGAGCATATTCATATTGATGGAATGCCCCTGCATGTGATTGATACTGCGGGTCTCCGCGAAGCCAGTGATGAAGTAGAACGCATTGGTATTGAGCGGGCATGGCAGGAAATCGAACAGGCGGATCGCGTGTTGTTTATGGTAGACAGTACGACGACGGATGCCATCGAACCTGAAAAAATCTGGCCGGAATTTATGGCTAAGCTGCCGGAATCCCTGCCGGTAACGATTATCCGTAATAAAACAGATATGACAGGTGAAGCCAGCGGTATATCAGAAATTAATGGCTACACGTTAATTCGTCTTTCTGCTCTTGCAGACGAAGGGATTAATTTGCTGCGTGACCACCTCAAAGAAGCGATGGGCTTTAACAGTAATACTGAAGGCGGGTTCCTCGCCCGACGTCGTCATTTACAGGCATTGAATACCGCAGCAGAACATTTGCAGGAAGGCCATCAACAATTGGTATTCGCTCGTTCCGGGGAGTTATTAGCGGAAGAACTCCGGCTGGCACAACAAGCATTGACTGAAATCACCGGAGAATTTACATCTGATGATTTGCTTGGGCGGATTTTTTCAAGTTTTTGTATTGGGAAGTGATGTTCTGATAAATCAGAAAAATATATTTTATTGAGCAAATCTGAGATTTTCTGCTTCGTATGTGCTCCGATTTTGGTATTTCGGAGCACGATTTAACATTGCTTCTGAGAATAGTGTATTGATTTTTTTTACATTTGTCTGATTCTTGCTCAATAGGTCGGTTATGGCATGTATATTATCGAACCAGCTCAAAGCTGATTCGCAGTGTGATATCCGCTGCCAGTGTTGCTGGTCTCGGGCCAACAGATTTAGCAAGACCGAGTGCTTTCAGTGCTTCATTATCCATTGCACTGTAGCCTGAGGATTGAACGATTCTGGCGGCAGTAATTGAACCATCATCCTGAAGGATAAAATTGACGGTGACTGTCCCTTCCTGCTTCATTCGTTTTGCTTTGCGGGGGAAACGCTTATGACGATCAATTTCCTGCCGGAGCCTTGCATAGTAGTTATCTGACTCACTATTACCCTGCCCCACTAAAGGTTGAGAAGTTGTCGCCTGACTCATCCCACTTTGTGAATTGACCTGATCAGTACCATCCGTTTCAAGTTCCTCTGGGTTGTTTTGGAGAGTTGGAGACGATTGGACAGATTTCTTTTCTGTATTTTCTTTCGGTTTTTCTTTTGGCTGTTTTTTAGGTTTTTGAGTTTTAACCGGTTCAGCCGGAGTATCGATCTTTTTTTCTGTTTGAGCGACTTTATCCAGTGCAATGACCGGGGTTACCGGTGATTCAGCAACAGTCAGAACTGGCTGAGATAATTCAACCGGTTCCGGTTCTTCTGTTAATGCTGAGGCCGCCACCATCGTGATTGAAAAACTTGTCAAAGGAGAATTCTGATTAAGATGATGGGCACTGTCATCGTTTGGCTCGGTATGTCGGTTTAACAGCCATATCAGACTGATATGCAGTAAAACAGCGATAAGAATACCAACCAGAAAATGTTTACTGAATGTTTTCTGAGCGTTGATCACTGCGTTGTCTGATATAGCTGTGTTGAGCATACTATCCTCTAAAACTGGCTGGTAAGACTGAGTTTAAAGGTTCTGCCCGGTGCCGGTATCATTGAGCGAGTCAGTGGATCAAGATAATAGCGGTTAGTTAAGTTTGTGCCAGTCAGTTCCATTGATATCGCTGGGGTGATCTGGTAGCTCACATAAGCATCAACGGTAAAGACGGAGTTCCAGCGCATCGGGTTATTGGATATCCCTTTATATTCATTCGGCAAAACATCCATCAACCATTTTTCATCTTTGTTTTCTGCTCCGCTGTGGTAGAGCATCCGGCTACCGAGTTCCAGTTTTTCATCAAACAGGCGTCCGCCGATATTCAGATTAGCGGTATATTTTGGCTGAATGGAAGTACGCAGGTAACCGCCCGGAAAGCCACCATCAATACATTCAGGAATGCCATAACGATTCTGAGAATCCATTCTTGCGGCGGAGTTATTGTCACACACCTTGTTTTTCATGTTGTAGACCAAACCCATATCAGTAAAGAAGCTGCCGTTGTCGTAACGAGCTTGTAATTCTAAACCTGCCAGTTTTTGTTTATCTAACTGGGCGAAACTATAGGTATTATCCCGGTCGAACACATTTTCAATAACCGTGTTGTAATAGGAGAGTTTGACGTCAGCATTACGCTCAGCATTCACTAACTGGCTGAAATCATAAACGAAACCTGTTTCTATGGTTTTGGCTCGTTCTGGTTTAAATTTCAAACCAATGTAATTTTCTTTAACGCCAGAAAAACCGACAGTATCTTCAAAAATACTGGGCATTCTTACTGCTTCGGCATAACGGGTATAGGCCCGTAGATCGTCAGTGATATAGGCAGTAGCAGAGAAGGTCGGTGCCCATGCATGAGATTTACGTTTTGGGGCTGGTTCCCAAGGAGAATCTACATCTTGTGAGAGTTTATTATTACTCAGACCGTTTGCACTATACTCATATTTATAGGCTTCTTTGCCACTGATTGGGTCTATAACCCTTTCACTCATATTTAGTTGGCCATTGAAATAGGGGTTATTGTTTTTATTGAGTCTGCCGTTATTGGGATCATAAGACCAAGTGAATTCTTCTTTAACCATCCTACGAGTTTGTTTATCTCGATTATCAGAGTGAGTTTCACCAATCTCCGGATACTTATCATCCACCTTCCTGAGGAGTTTAAATTTCTCCATAAAGTTCATTTTTGAAGCTGCAATAGATTTTATATAGCTCTCTTTTTCTCGTACTACAGCAGCTTCTTCGGTTGTCAATGTTCTCCAATAACTCATTGAATACGCGGTGATATCACCGGTTTTTTTATAATCCTCATCTCTGGCAGAACGTCTTTCATTAAGAAAATCATCTTTGGACCAATAGGAAACACGTTTAGCACCAGCACCTAATGCCAGCCATGAAGTAGGACGCCAGTCAAAGTTAAAAGCGAGATTAATTTCCTGACGTTGCCCTTTTCTTGCTGGGGACTGAAAGAAATACAGATTATCAATATGGCTGATGTCATCATCAGAACCCAAGCGTTCGCGTTGGAAATTTCCCATCAGAGTAAGATCCAAATTTCGGGTCAGTTCGAATTTATTGGAAATATCTACACCCCAACGATTATTTTGGGCATTGGTGACGGCTGTATTGATTAAGGTCCCATCAATATTAGTGCTCCTGCCTTTTCCTCCGTCCCAATCATAGTCTCTGGTAACCGGACTACGCGGATATCCACCTGAAGTATTGGTGTTACTTGTCGTGCGGGTTGCCCACAGATTCATATCAAAATCAATGTAGGGGTTTGCAGTAGGATGCCATTTATAATTCAGGTTAGCCGCTTGTTGGCGAGAGTTGGCCAGCGGCCATTGAGGAACCCTATTTTCCTCAGCAAGCACCGATGCCAGCCTTGAAGGCATAATATCGCCGAACTCCATACGGGTATTGCGGAAAGCAAGTTGCAGTGCCTGATCATCGGTGAAGTGCCAGGTGTTTTTGATTAACACCGATTGCATTTTGCTGGAAGTATTGGGGACTTCATTACCGGGGCGATAAATGCGTGCTGCAAAAGGGAGGTAAGGATCTAAACTCGCTTTTGGGTTGAGCATTAAGTTTATATCGGCTTCTGTTGCTGCTGCATCATAGCGATGTGCACCACCTTTACCGGCAAAATAGTTACCTTTATGGCGGTAAGCATAGGCCAGCATTAAATCAAAATATTCTTGCCGCGTTCCCACGGCAACGCGAAAGGCATTATCTTTGAAGCCGAACAATTTATTGTCTTTTGATGAGTGAGGAGTGATTTTTAGTGCAGGATCGGATTCGATTCCATTTTGGATAAAATTGGGAATATCACGATAGTCCTGCCCTAATGACAGTGACGGTTTTCTTTCCCTAACTGAATTACTGCTGGTTTCCAGTTTGGTATTAATGCCAAATGTTTCACCTTCCGGCACGACATCATCAATATTGAGTGTTTTGATGGAGACAGCACCCCCGACTGAACCTTTCACCCTGCGATTCAGGGAGGGGCCTTTTTCGATTTCAATACTGCTGATTAAGTTAGGATCAATATAGTTGCGGTTATTAGCACCGTTATAGCCACGTCCAACGGTAATTGCCTGTTCTGTTCCATCAATCGTGACGGGAATTCGCCCTTGTCCCTGAATACCACGAATATTGATATCCAGAGCACCGCTATTGCGGGCATCACCGCTGTAAACACCAACAGCACCTTTAATGACATCAGCAGGAGATGCACCTTTGTAGCGTTCTATCTCTTTTTTACCGATATAAATATTGGAGATATCTTTGTCATAAACCGCATCATAACCGGCTTCATCTTTATCTCTGTTATCTGTCACCCGGATTTTACCTAAATCAGCTTTGCCATCTGACGTCGTTGTAGCCGGTTTGGATTCAGCAAATAAAGGAGGTGCTGCTAGTGAAAATGCCAGTGACAGAGCGATTGTGATGGGTGTTAGTCCGGTTTTAATTTGATATGCCATTGATATTTCTTGCCTCAGTTATCATCGCACAAATAAAAAATCATCAGATTTTGATTAAAAAAACTTTTCCAGCCTGAGCAGCACTTCGTTTTTGTTATAGCTGTACAGCCAATCCACATTGCTGTGATTGCGTCGGTGGCGGAAAGTAATAGCAGGAGTCATACCCATTATTTCAGCCGCAGGCGCTTTAATAACAGCGACATAAATTTGCTCCGTATCATGGCGTCTGGCATTCAGCATCGGGCTATAAGCGCCAAAGTGCCGATCACGCAATGTGGCAAAGAGATAACCGTCAATGCCATCGTAGATCTGTCCTTTTACTCCTGCCCGAACTTCCCACTGCTGATAGCGGTCAACGGGATATTGGTCGTTACCGCGATAAGTCCAGTCTCCACCACCAAGCAGAATAAAATCTTTGCCGATGTCGTGGAATAAATTAAAGGAGGAAGAGGTCAATCCTCCGTCTTTTCTGCGGTAATTGTGTTGATGGCGTAGTTGTTTATGTTCAAATTCAATATCAAGAGTTGTCTGAGTGGTTATTCCCCATTGCCATACTGTTTTGATCCCAGTGGCGTGGTAGAAGCGATCGCCAGCACTTTGTTTATATTCAAACAACGGGCTAAAGGAGATATCGTGGTTTCTGTTTTTATAACTGTAGCCACTGGCTAGCTGGAAAGTATTTTCATTGCCATCTTGGTAATTTCGGTAGTTTTCACCATAAATAAGACCACGGATAGCAATGCCGTGATAACCAGAAAGTTGGTGTCTTCGGCTTAGTGTCGCGTCATAGGACATACCCCATGCTTTGACGGCTTTTGGTATCTGCTGTTGAATACATTGATTTTCGTTTATTTTCAGGCAGGCAAAGTTCCGATTAGAAGACATATTCACATTATCGTTGTAGGCGTAACCGACAGAGAATGAACCACGCCAGCTATTTCTCAGCTCTATTGCTTCAAGATAACTGTTAATGTTCTTCAAAACTGATTCTGGTACTTGTTTTTTTTCACTCAATTCTGCAAACAGACGTTCAGCTTCCCGATTTTTATAATCTTCAAAATAGACTCGGGCCAGTTCTACTTGAACGCGCGGAAAATTAGGCTGTTGGCTCAGAATTTGTTGGTAATGATAAGTGGCCAGATCTAAATTACCATCAAAACGAGCGAGTCCACCCTGAGCAAAATTCACTAATAAGACATCATGCTCTGATAATTTTTTATAAGCAGTGAGAAAACGTCTTACATCCGGCCATTGTTGGTGATTTATTGCAAGGAAAAGCGCCAAACTAACATTGTCCAGATTATTCTCTACCTGAAATTTTTTCCCATCAATGACAATCAACGCAGCATTATTTTCAGCAAAAATGGGGTCAGGTGTAATCAGTTTTTTTTCATTTTCCTGTTGATGATGTTGGGCTTCCTGCCAAATATTGCGTGAGGTATCTTCATTGGCATATATCGGCAAGGAGATGAAAAAAGCCATCAATACGGTTAATAATATCGGTATTTTTCTATCAGACATCGCAAAATCAGCTCACAAAACTTACGTTATTAAAAATAAAAACAGAGAACAGTGCCATTTTTGGCGCTGTTCTCTGTAAAATTAACAATTACTGTTTAGAGCCACCGAAAGCAGTATCTTTGGAATGATCACCATCAAATTTGGCATATCCAGCCAGACTTGATGCATTGTCGCCAAAGAAGTGACCTTCTGTTTTGCCTACCAGATCCTCTGTGAGCGCTCTACCCGTAAATTTTGCGTCAGATTGGATTCGGGCATCAATGCCAATTTCCATTGTATTATTGGCCATTGAGCCAACCAGTGTTTTCTCACCAAAATCTGCGGTAAATGTACCGGACAGCGCGTTATTACCGCTGTATTGGTTAATACCAGTCACGGTATAGGTTGCTGTGCCATCGGTTGGAATATTGGTAGTCACATCCTTGCCTGCATAATAAACCGTATGGGTATTATCATTTGCCTGACCGGTCTGAGACCATTCACCGAAGTAAACCTCTTCATTAGCGACTTTGCTGAAATGGAATACGCCCATACCACCATGAGTGCCCGGAGCACCAGCCATTGCGATATTGTGAATTCCATTATTATCGGCAGGTGCCATACGGGTCAGGCCAGCAAAGCCAGTGATTTGACCACCATAAACGGAGCTAATACCGATACCCGGTTCACCACCTTTGCCGCCGTGTGGGCCTTTACCGGGTTGAGTTGGGCCAACCTCAACGTATGTTGGTGAACTTACCTGACTCTGACCAAATCCTACTGCTGCGTGAGCCTGTGCCATAAATCCCAAAGCACCTAAAGCGGCGACTAATACCTTAACTTTTTTCATCATTATCCTCATTTAGAGTGGGGGATCCCTCGTTACCCAATCATAAAAATGGCCTGATTTATTGCGCGGGAGAAATGTACATTCTTCAAATGCTAATGTAAATGATAATTATTTTTATTTGATATTGATTTTGTTGGGGTTTTAATCAGTAAAAAAGTCAATTAATTGTATTTTAATGATTTTAATTTTTGATAAGAAGAAGAGATATTTTGTCGTTTTTCTGAAAATGTGATGAGGTTAAATTTAATGGCCTGTAGTGATTGCGTGATTAATAGTCCCATTCTGGCTGCAAAAACACATTTATTTTACTTGGCTAATTCATTAATTTTTTTGTATATATTATTTTGATTCAAAGAACCGCCTTTAATAGGGAGTTAATTATGGATGCAAAAGTTATTATTCAGTCTGCCAGAGAGAGGGAAGATATTGAGGAAAAATCGAGTGATTTTATTGATGCCAGCTGGCCTTTATTTTCGAACTACGACAAGGTGTCTGAACAGTATTGGGATACCTTATATGAACCCCCGTTTAGTCATTTTCAAAAATATGCCATTCTGCAACAGGGGCAGGAAGAGCGTCTTATTGGGGTATTAAATTCAATTCCTTTTTTATGGGAAGCTCCTTCACTGGAGCATCTGCCTGACGAGGGATGGGATGCAATACTGCGGCTTGGTATGGAGGCTAAGGGACAGGCGAATATGTTGTCAGCACTTTCTGTTACCGTTGATCCTGAATTTCGTGGTTGCAATATTCCAGCGCTATTAATTAATAATGTGAAGCAAACCGCTCGTGAAGCTGGATTACAAGGTGTCGTTGTACCTGTCAGGCCAAGCCGAAAAAGCTGTTATCCATTGCAAGATTTTGTCGAATATTGTAGTTGGAAAAATGAAAGAGAGGAGCCATTTGATCCCTGGATACGCACTCATTGGCGTTTAGGGGCCAAAATCATTAAACCTGCATTCCGTTCTATGAATATTGACGGAACAGTGGAAGAATGGGAAAAGTGGACAGAAATGAAGTTCCCACAAAGCGGGGAGTACATTATTCCGGGCGCATTGGTTCCCTTGGTGGTGGATACAGAAAAACAGATCGCCCATTATATTGAACCTAATTTATGGATGCTTCATAGCATTGATTAATTAGTTAACCTCTGAGAATGTGTATACACCGTTGCTCGCCCCGGTTTACAGAAGCTTACCAGCGTCAGATTACATTTTTCTGCTACTTCGATAGCGAGTGAAGTCGCAGCAGAAACGGCAAATAATATTTCCACGCCACAATTGGCAGACTTCTGTACCATTTCATAACTGGCACGGCTGGAAACCAAAACAGCACCTTGTTGCCAGTCTGTTTTTGAACGCATTCCTAATAGCTTATCTAAAGCAACGTGGCGGCCAACGTCTTCACATCCACCAAGTAAATTGCCTTCTGGGTCAATCCAGCCAGCAGCGTGTGTACAGCCAGTCAATGAACCGATTTCTTGCAGGAGCGGTAATTGTGCGAGTGCCTGATCCAGATAATCCAATGAAAAAGTTTGTGTAAAAGGCAGTGGAGTGATGGGGCGGAAGATTTCTGATATTTGCTCAGTGCCACAAATACCGCAACCGGTTCGGCCTGCCATACTGCGTCGGCGTTCTTTCAATTCAGCGAAACGGCGACTGGAGAGTTCGATATTGACTTCAATACCGCCGTGGCAACCGGAAGTGGTATCAATCCCGCGAATTTCCTGTGGAGAAGTGATAATCCCTTCAGATAGGGAAAAGCCAATTGCGAAATGTTCGAGATCTTTTGGACTTGCCATCATAACAACATGGGAAATGCCATTGTAGACTAAGGCCACCGGTACTTCTTCAGCCACCCAGTCCAGCTTAGGGGTATGCAGATGATTTTTTTGTTGTACATAGATGCGGGTAGCGCCACTGACAGCTTGCTGATTTTCTGGCTTTTTTTGATCCATCTGGCTAATTCTCAATCGGCTTCACTTTTCATTTCATTGCCAAGTTTACATTATTTATCCGTAAATAAAAAAAACATATTTCAGTGACTAAATTAAATACAGGTTTTTTATATTTTATTTAGTAGATACCGATATTATAAAATAATCGTTATTGACATAAATTATATTTTTATTTGAGTTGTAAATATTGGCTTGAATATTTTGTTTTTTATATGTGTTTTCTGTGAATTTTTAATGTGTTGTTTTTGAATGTTTTTATAATAACTATTTTGTTTATTTTAATAATTATTATATATGCTTTTAGAACGTGATGATATGATTTTGAATGTTTTATTGTTTGTATTTAATATTTTTTATTAATAAGTTAAATTTAAATTACCCTTCCTAAATAATAAATTATTTTATCTTTCAATAATTACATTAAATATTCGTTCAAAGGGTAGTTATCGCTATATTAAACACGTCTTCTTTCTATTAATGAAAGGTGATTTAAGTGAATATATTAGATAAAAATCTAGGTGTTACAAAATTAATCTCACAATCACAAGTGAATGAAAGTGAAAAAGACTGGCATCATACTGTCCTCAGTGATATAGGATTTAGGCTTGATCATGTTGATTTTCCTTGTGTCTTCTCAAAGAGAGCATTTAAAAAGAAGTTATTAAAATTTCTCTTCGTAGATAATATAGAGACAAGTGGCATTCAGCATTTAGCTGAAGGGCTTAAAGATTATGTTGAACTTTCGCAGAACTGGGATGGTGATTTAAATACAGCATACCCGCTGATTGTTGCGTTCTCACAAGAAGCAATAAGTGTTCAGTCTATTAGTGATTATCACGATTTTGGCTGGGAAGTTTTGCAGAAATTACATGAAATAGATCCTGAACCTTGGCCGGAAGGTATTAATAAAGATCCCAATTCTTCAGCCTGGTGCATGTGTTTTAACGGGATGCAGCTATTCTGCAATATGAGCAGCCCGGCGAATCAGTTACGCCATAGCAGGAATCTAGGCGAGCATTTTATTATGGTTATCAACCCGCGTGAGCGCTTCGATATCGTAGCCGGTAATACGCCGGATGGCCGTAAAATCCGTGAAAATATCCGTAATCGCATTGATAAATATGATGATATTCCCCGTTCTTTGCAGCTTGGCTCTTATGGTACCGAAGCACTTGAATGGCAGCAGTATGGCCTTCTGGATGAAAATGTGAAGAGAGAGGGTAAGTGCCCGTTTATGCACAGGAAAAAATGAAGCCAGCCTATTTTTTATGAGTTATGACCGAAGGTTAGCCTGAAATTTTTATTGATAATAATGAAAAGGAAACTGTTCCATGATTGATCTTATCGTTTCTCAGGGTCGCATAGCTGATAGGGCAGCACATATGATCGAAGGTGCTGCTCGTACCGCTGAGGCGTTAAAAAAACACTATGGTATTCAGGGGCATTTTATTGGAAAGAGCTCACCCCCTGAGAACGATGACTGGAGTGTTAGTCTTCCTCAAGCCCGTGAAACGCTTGTTGAATTGCGTCAGGCTATTGAAGCGAGCATTAAGGGAAAAAACCGGACGTTTATGCTCGCTAATACCTGCTCTGCGAGTCTTGCTTCATTACCTGCTGTCGCGCGGGAACACCCGGAAGCGGTGGTGCTTTGGATTGATGCACATGGTGATTTTAATACCCCAGAGACAACGGAGTCAGGTTACCTTGGTGGTATGGTACTTGCGGCTGCCTGTGGTCTGTGGGATAGCGGACACGGTGCTGGTTTACGTCCTGAACAAATTATTCTGGTTGGTGCCCGTGATATAGATCCACCTGAGCGTGAAATTTTGCAAAAGCAGGGTGTTCGGATAATTCCACCAGCAGAGGCAACACCTGAAAATATTCTGAAAGCGATTAATGGCGCTCCGGTCTGGATCCATATCGACTGGGATGTCCTTGAGCCCGGTTTTTTACCGGCAGATTATTCAGTGCCGGATGGTATGTTGCCATCGCAAATTCAGGCGATATTTGAAGCAATGCCTTTGGAACAGATTCTGGGGGTTGAACTGGCAGAATTTAATGCTTCGGATGATGAAGAAAAGAACGAAAAAGCGCTTTCAATTATTCTCGATATTGTTGCTCCTGTATTTGAAACCGCAGCAAAAGTGAAATAACAGGAGACGATTTTCTTATGCCTCTCTACAACAGTATTCTTGAGACAATTGGCCGTACGCCTATCGTTAAATTAAATCGTATGGCTCCCAGCCATGCCACGGTATACGTGAAGGTAGAGTCTTTCAATCCCGGCGGATCGGTAAAAGACAGGCTGGCTCTTTCCGTTATTCTTGATGCCGAAGCAAAAGGGCGACTGAAACCCGGCGATACGATTTGTGAATGTACTTCCGGTAATGTCGGCATTGCATTAGCAATGGTAGCCGCTGCCCGTGGCTACAAATTTGTGGCGGTGATGTCTGATAGTTATTCGGTAGAACGCCGTAAATTAATACGTATGTATGGTGGAAAAGTTATTCTCTCCCCCGGTCATGAAGGAAGCAGTGGTGGGAACCGTCTGGCCGATAAGCTTGCCGCAAAACATGGCTGGTTTCGTGCTAATCAATTCCAAAATCCGGCCAATCCCGCTTATCACCGTGAAACCACAGCAGCAGAAATTCTCAGTGATTTTGCCGGAAAACGGCTGGATTACTTTGTCACCGGTTTTGGTACCAGCGGTACTCTGACCGGAGTCGGTCAGATGTTAAAACTGGCACGGACTGACGTAAATATTATTGCTACCGAACCTGAAAATGCGGCGGTACTGGCGGGTAATCAGTGGAATTTACATCAGATTCAGGGGCTGGCACCTGATTTTATTCCTGACATACTCGATAAAAGTGTTATTGATAACTTACTGACCGTAGATGAGATCTCGGCGCGTGATACATCCCGCCGCCTCGCTAGGGAAGAAGGCATATTTGTGGGTATTTCCGCAGGGGCGACTTTGGCAACGGCACTTCGCGTTGCTGAGAATGCACCAGAAAACTCAGTATTACTCGCAATGCTGCCTGATACGGGGGAACGTTATCTTTCCACGTTCTTGTTCGAAGGGATAAATGAAGGATCAGATGATGAGTGGCTGGCATCTCTGTAATCATTTTTGAGGACACTTGCACTGATGGGAATTGCTTAATGAATACAGTTGCATTGATTACCGATGAAGCCAGCTTGCCAGAAGATTATGATATGCCGCTGTTACTCGATGCTTGTCGCACAATCGGGCTGAGCGCTGAGATATGTTCCTGGCAGGATCAGTCTATTGATTGGTCACGTTTTGATGCGGTGCTTTTGCGCTCTCCGTGGAGCTACGTCGATCAACTACCTGAATTTCTGGCTTGGTGTGAGCGTATTAGTGCCTTAACAGAACTGTTGAACCCCTTGCCAGTAGTACGCTGGAATCTTGATAAGTTTTATCTGGCTGATCTCGCTGCGTACGGTGTGCCGGTTGTACCGAGCAGGTTTATTAGCCCCGATATGAATATATTACAGAATCTGCGGGTATTTCTTGCTGAACATACGGAAGCGGATGAAATTGTCATAAAGCCTACCGTAGGAGCTTATTCGAAGGATGTTCAGCGTTATAAACGACAGCAGGAGGATAAGGCTGTCGAGCATATCACTTATCTGACAGAAAAAGGTTGTCACGTAATATTGCAGCCCTATCTGGCGTCAATCGATAGTGAAGGCGAGACTGACCTGACCTACTTCAACGGGGTTTATAGTCATGCTATCCGTAAAGGTGCTTTGCTTATGTCCGATGGAACAGTGAATTTTCCATTACAGGAATTTCGCAAGGCGCGAGTGGCAGATGAAGATGAACGTGCAGTTGCTTCACTTGCCCTTGATACTGCGGTTCGGCATATGGGGCTTGAACATGCTTTGCTTTACGGGCGTGTGGATCTTGTGCGGGGTAATGATGGTAAGCCGATGGTTCTGGAAATAGAGATATGTGAGCCTTCGCTGAACCTGCCTTTTGCTGAGGATGGTGCGATACGATTCGCACAGGCTCTGGCTGACCGACTGATAAAATAACGGAATAACATCCCTGAGAAGCAGGAGTTTGCTTCTCAGGGGGACAAATTTAGCCCTGATAATCCAGATAATTGAATAAGGAGCCAAGTCTACGGTTAGCCTGTTGTTTATCAAAAGGCTCTAGTGGCTGATGCGGAGCCAGTTCCAGTAATTCTAAGATTTCTGCTTCTTCTTCCGTCAGCAGTTTCTTTTTTCTCAATTTGAGTACATGGTTCCACTGCCAGATACCGCCGGAATCTTCAGCCGGGCATGTCCCGTTTCCTGCGGTGACTTTAGGTTGAATGATGTCTTTTTCCAGAACTTTTTCTACTGTGATCTGATGATCCCAGCAGTCACCAAAGTCATATTGGTAGTAAAGCTCGCTTCCGACATCACGTAAAAATAGACCAAGACAGACCTGATCATAATTTTCTTCCGGGATTGTTATTCCGCCAAACTCAAAACAGAACAGGTGTGCATCTTCCCATCCCATAGCAGCTTGTATCACATCATGTACTTCATTCAGTGTCATCTGGTTACTGAGATGCACCCGGCGCCAGACCGCAGGGCTTGCTTCATCTAAGCTGATTTTAACAACCAGCCCATGTGGGGATATTGAATCTGAGGTATCAGTCATCCCCATAGCAAAGAGTTGGAAACTGGTTTCAGACAGACTGTCGAATAAGCCAAATCTTTTGCGATTGATAGCCGGATCGTAAAGTGCGTGAGCCAAATCCAGATATTCATTGGTCAGGCGAGTCGCTTCTGGTGGTAGCTTATATCTTTCGATAGCAGCCGAGTAGGTCAGTCGCCCGGCAAAAACGTCTTTGTTGGCATAGTAGTAGAGTTTCAGTAATTCTCTGGGTTTTTTCGCTTTCAGTAGATACTCTTCAGGTGGCAACCAAGTCATCATGAGCGATGATTGAATATTGTGACCATAATTGGCGTAACCGAGACGGCTATTTTCCTGTCGCTTAGGATTGACCTCATAACTCAGTTTCCGGCTCCATTGCTCAAGATCAAACTCTTCTGGCTGCGTCCAGTCGATGGGAAGTTGGGCAATCCAATACAGTGAGTAGAGGTCGAGTGGTGTGTTCTTATTTTTCTGAACGGAAAGGATCCAGGGTAATATCTGTTTTAGCCAGTCCGGAGAAACCGGAGTGAAGTTAATATCGTTGCTTAACTGTTCTAACAACTCAGGAATGGGTTGGTCAGGATCAATATTCAGCATGCTCTCTCTGATGCCTGATTTAAAATCGAGCATCATACTTAACTGATATTCCTGATTATTCAGCATGATTTTCATCATCATACTGGCACAGTCATTGCCATCCACCTCAGAAGCGTATATTTCATATATTTCAGCGGCTGCCCGTGCTTTATGGTGTGCCATCGCGCGTTTTTTCCATCGCTTCATATAGGATTTCACTGAAGGATGCCGGTTGAAGTGGGCACACAGGTTCACAAGCTGCAAATAGGATAAATTTTTCCACGCCGAAGAAGGGCATTGATCCAGCACTTCAGCACTGGCAAGTGCAACTGGCTCTTCAAAATATTGTGTCAGCAAAAGCAAAGCATCAATACCCCATGGATATTGAACGACTTCCTCCAGAATATAAGGCAGCACTTCAGGTGGTGCGACAGAAAAACCACTTTCAAAAACCTCAATGAATTCGATACTGGATTTCAGGTTAAACTCATTAATCAGTTGCCTGATTTTCTGGGGTTTTTGTGGGAAAGGGGTAACATTAGTCTCATCAGGATACTCAGATTTCTGCATCAGTTGTGCAAGGTCCGTCCTGATATGAAACTGATATCGTTTCAGGATTGAGATACATAAAAGTACATTCTTGTGATTAAGCTCGAAGTTTTCTTTGCAATACTCCAAAACTAATCCAACAGCCTGCTCAAATTGTTCTTTGGTTCCCTTCGGGGAATGAATCGCGACTAACTCTAGTTCTGCGATGGCAACATCAAGCCAGTCTTTAACGGCATCCCTGATATCATCCATCGTTTCTTCAGGGAGTGTTACCACCAGAGTGAGCAACATAAAGACATTCTCTGGCTCGGAAAACCAACGTGTTTGCTGTGGAGTTAATTGCCGTTTCTGCTCAGGCTGTTTGGCGTATTCTTCTATTGCTGAGGATAATTTTTCAGGGGTTATTTTCATCACTAAGCTCTTTATCTATTGATGGGGAACTAAAAGAGTGATCATGATTACTGTCAAATCCACCCTTCCGTTTTTTATGAACATGAATAATCTAGATTGTAAACCCAGAATTAGCGGAATTTCATGCTGATAATACCTGTTATTGTTGTCTTAATCGCGAATTTATTCAGTAAATGGATAAGCTGGTAGCTAATTATCATTAACTTATTGATCACTGTACTAAAGTTAAAATGACAGGCGCACAATTTCATCAAAACTCAGTCTTATCATCTGAACGATAAATTCACCATGGCGTGAGGGGCTTTGTTTTATTTGTAGTATGTTGAGAAACTTGTGTTACTTTCATTTACTGATGTTAAACCGGTCTCATACACTCATACATGGAACACAAGAGTATGAATAAAAAAATAATTTCAGGATGCTATTTTGGGCTATTGTTGATTGCATCCTTGCTGTTAGTGTTTGAAAAAAGCAGTGATATCTATCCTGCACTGATTTCTGTTGGGGTATTCAGCATTCTTTTTGGCCTGACTTTTCTGCTTTCAGCGCGCTGGTTATTTTCCGTGGTATTTACCGGAACCCTTTTTATCATCACCAAATTCCTCAATCAGATAAAAGTTCATTATTACAAAGATCAACTGATGTTTTCTGATTTGAATATTATGCTTGATCCTTCAAATCAGGAAACATTACAGCATTATTGGCTGGCAGGTCTGGCGGTTGCAGCGATGCTGGTCTGGCTAATCTTCAATATGTTCCTGAGCTGGAAAAGTGTAAAGCCTGTACCGGGTATCAAGTGGCGTGGATTAAGCGTAGTACTGGTTGCTGTCGGTGTCTGGGATGTCAATATGACAGCCAATGCTTACCATAACGAATGGCAGGCAGAGTTGCCAAAAGGGCGCGGAACGATGACTAATATGGTCATGTCAGCCCGTGATGCACAATATCAACCTCCCCAATTTGGTGTATCCGCTGATTACTTTTTGCAACAGGCAAAAAATGTTTCCCTGCCTGAACCACAGTCAGAGATAAAACCTGATGTAGTGGTGTTATTGCAGGAATCGACAGTTGACCCACATATTTATCAATTACCGGCAGGTATCCGTCTGCCTGATCTCTTTATGTTCCGGCATGATGCCGATGTAAGCGCGCAGAGTTTGCTGCGGGTACAAACTTTTGGGGGGGGAACGTGGTTATCAGAATTCTCTGTTCTGACAGGATTGGATACAGATGATTTTGGCTCGCGTAAAAATGGTGTGTTTTATTTTGTGGTTGATCACCTGCAAAACAGCTTGTTCCGTACGATGAAAGATAATGGCTACTACACTGTTGTACTGACTCCATTCAATAAATCGGCTTATCATGCCGGACATGCTTACCAGACACTGGGTGTTGACCGCATTATTCAGCCACAAGAGCTGGGTTATCCGGCAAGTATGGATGAGAATTTGTGGAAAATCAGCACACAGGATATGTTGTCTTATGTGAAAACTATTCTGGCGAAGGAAACGGATAAACCCATCTTTATTTATTCTCTGACCATGTATGAACACGGGCCTTATGAAGAGAGCCATAGTGATGATTATGGGCTGGCAGGCAAATTGGAGAATTCATCGGCTGTCGGAAAATTCAGTCATTATATGGAAAAAATCATCGCATCAGACCCATCGATCAGAGAATTCAGTGAGTTTGTGGCTAAACGCGAAAAACCGACCATTTTTCTGACATTCGGTGATCATCAGCCCAATCTCCATTTTGACGATTACGCTTCTACCCTTTCTGATCCGGCACATCTGACGCAATTTACGATGAGAGATAACCTGAAACAGGGAGCGCCGATAACGACAGGTAAACTGACCGATATTTCTTTTCTTGGTGGTATGATTTTAGAAAGAGCACGGTTGAGCGTTCCCGCTTTTTATCAGGCAAATATGACCATGCGTCATTTGTGTGAAGGTGAACTTAACGACTGTCAGGATAAGGCGCTGGTAGAAAGCTATAAGCATTACATTTACCAGCAGTTATCTGTGGCGGGTAAGGAATAGCCACTGTTCTGGATGCAATAGCCTGACTATGCTCAGATAAAATGCAGATAAACCTACACCCGCTCATTGGTGTAGGTTTATCCCAGTGGTGTAATACGGTAAGCACAGCGCCGATCATCATTCAGAATATATTCAGTTCGTTCTACTTGTGCCTGAAGAATATCCCGGAACATTTTCAGCTCAGTACGACAAAAACTCTGGCATATACTGGCGGCAGCACAGATGGGACAGTGGTTTTCGACAAATAAAATCGCGCCATCTTCCTGAATAAAATATTGCGCCATGTAACCCTCCTGACAGCGGATTGTAACCAGACGCTCAATCTTTTCTTGTAGATCGACAGCGTTTTTTAGCGCCGTTTTATACTTTTCAGTAATTTCCTGCTCGCGGGATTTGATCACTAAATCCAGTGCGGATTCACCTAATTGCTCACGGATGATTGTAATCATCTGAACGGTCAAATCTGCATGTGTATCCGGAAATTTGGCGTTCCCTTTGTCCGTTAAATGCCAAAGCTGGATAGGACGGCCGACTCCCCTTGACTCAGATCGCCCTTCAACCAGCCCTTCTTTAGCCAGTTTCACAAATTGTTGACGGGCTGCTTCCCCTGTCGTGCCTAAGATCTTACCGGCATCTGCGGCTTGCATAGCGCCTTGTGTTTTTAACAGCATCAATAACCGTTCACTAACGGATTGTACGGAAATGGTGCTATTTTCCAAGTCAATACTTGACATATTGTTGAACCTGACAGTAATTTATTCCAAGATTTACCTTGTTTAATTTAACGTAAGATATTTCACAACTCAACCTGAGTTCAGGATAATAAGCATGATAATAACTGAGGAAAATCGCTGGAGGGATCTGTTTTCCAGTAAAAACGCACCCAGTGCAATAGTACTTTCGATCGGTATCGGACTGATGGCCGCCAATACCTTAATTGCGATTACGCTCCTGCCTTCTGCTGTAAAGGATATCGGAGGATTAAATCTCTATGCCTGGAATACAACGCTGTTTGTTGTGGCATCCATTATTGGTTCCATACTCTCAGCGAGATTACTGCATACATCAGGTGCGAGAAATGCCTATTTGGTGGCTGCCCTGATTTTTTTCATCGGTAGTTTGTGTTGTGCTTTAGCACCGACAATGGAATCCATGCTAGTTGGGAGAACCATACAGGGACTTGGTGGCGGATTTTTATTCGCGCTTTCTTATTCGATGATTAATTTGGTGTTTGAGGAATCTCTCTGGCCTAAAGCAATGGCGTTGATTTCTGGTACTTGGGGAGTGGCAACTTTAATCGGGCCGGCTATTGGTGGCATTTTTGCTGAAATGAACGCATGGCGTTATGCATTTGGCATGATGTTACCTGTTATTTTGCTTTATGCCTTATTTAGTTATCGAATCTTACCTCCGAAGCAGGAACAGAAGACAAGCACAATGGCTTTACCCATTACACAGCTGATTCTGTTATCTGTTGCTGTACTTGCGGTGTCCTCAGGAAGTCTGTCACAAGATGTGATAATCAATGTTCTCGGTATTCTGACGGCGGCAGTACTCGTATTTCTGTTAGTTCTCTATGAACGTAAGGCGTCTGTGAAGTTACTGCCCGAAAATACCCTGAGTCTGAATTCACCTCATCTCATCTTATTCGCAACCATGATGTTTTTGGTTATTGGGTTGTCAGGAGATATGTTTGTTCCCTATTTTTTGCAAGTTCTGCACGAGCAGTCTCCTTTAGCTTCTGGTTATATGGTCGCAATGGCAGCAATTGGCTGGACTATTGGGGAAGTAATGAGTGCCAGTTGGCAGGGGGCGAAAATGCGTTTTGCGATTGTAAGCGGCCCTGCATTTATGCTGGTGGGGATGCTGCTACTGCTTGCTATGCTGCCTTATAAATCCATAGGTGAATGGCAAATCATATTACCAATCATTCTGGGTCTTGGGCTATTTGGTTTTGGTGTAGGCTTTGGCTGGCCTCATTTACTGACCCGTATTTTGCAGGTTTCCAGTGAGGCTGACAGAAATATTGCCGGTTCATCCATTACAACGATTCAGTTGTTTGCTGCTGCATTTGGTTCTGCACTGGCCGGAATGGTGACCAATATCTTCGGGTTTTATCGGCCGGGTGGTTTAGAAGGAGCGGCTTCTGCTTCTCACTGGCTCTTTTTACTTTTCGCTATTGCACCCATACTGGCGCTATTTACTGCATGGAAATCAGCAAAGATTATCGCAGAGAGCCGTTAGAAAAGAGAGTCGTTAGAAACAGATCATCACCGCAGGCACCGCCTGAAATCCGTTACCTATATGATGGCTACATTGGCTTTCTTTAGAAAAGCCAATGTAGACGAAACCGCGCTATTTTTTCACTTCGTTCCATATTAAATTCGGCATTATTAGGTAAATTATTTAGATAATTACGGTATTAGACGTCAAAAGAAAGATAAATATAATATATTGCCGCAATATATTAGAAAATAAACCTAAGGATATTTGATGTTCATGATTTCCAGCCAACCAACGGATGGTTTTAGTACCAGCAAGACATCCACCCAAAGATACAGCCACTCAATAATAAAACATATTGTTATCCTATTTACGCTGCTTTTAAGCATAAGCAGTGTATCCGCAAAAGAAGTCCGACAGGAAACGAAGCTCGTTGAAGTTCCGGCTCTTAGCCAGAGTGTCACGGATATACCCAATATCTTGACTAAGAATGAACATCAGCGACTGACTCGTCAGTTGGAAAAACTGCGTTCGGAATATAAAGTGCAAATGGCGGTTTTGATTGTTCCAACGATAGGAAGCGATAGCGTTGAAACTTTTTCTTCCCGCGTATTTGCAGAATGGAAGTTAGGTAGTGAACAGCGTAATGATGGCATTCTGTTTTTGGTGGCATACGATGACCACAAAATGCGGATTACTGTAGGTTCTGGCCTTACAAAGCCGCTGCCTGATTCAAAAGTAGCGAATATTCTGAGTAAGGATGCAAAACCGGCCTTCAAAGAAAATGACTATTACGAAGGAATACGTACCAGTATTGATTCCATCGGGTTATTGATAAAAAACGCAGGGCAAGAGAAAGCACCGCAGGGTGTATCGAACATTGCTGGTGATAACGACAATATTTTAGATAACATATCATCAGGTGAAGATTTTTCAGCTCCGTTGATCTTCTTACTGCTTGGTATGATAGTTCTGCCATTGGCTGTATTCCGCACAGGTGGCTGGTTTAAACGTTTTCTCAAATGTGCCTCAACAGTCGCTGTTAGCACGTTTGTACTTAGTCTGGTAGGCGTGTTTCCTTCTCTTCCTCTGGGATATTATCTGTTTATTTTCTTCCTGCCCGTTATTCTGGTGTTAATTGTGCTCTTTTTAGGCGCATCGCTGGTGGGAGGATTATTTAAACGCCTCTTTGGTGGTTCGGGTGCAGCATCTCCTGTTAGTCATTCCGATATATCCGTTGAAAATTCAGAAATTTCTGATAATAAAGATATTTTCACTGGTGGTGGCGGTAAGAGTGATAATAAGGGCGCCTCAGATAGCTGGTGATTTATTTAGTTAGGAATACAGCATTGATGAACAACTGTGATTTATCTACTATTGTGATATGAAATTTTTATTTTTGTGATCTTAGCCAAAATAAGTAGATAAAAGCGCTTTTTTTTTTGCTTTTTTCGGGAAGCTGTCAAGAGAATATAAAGGGTTATTTTTAGTCAGTCATATTTTATGGCTGGCTAAAATGAATTTTTTACATTTTCTTTTTTACAAAAAGGGCATGGATATGAAAAAAGTTTTTTTGTTGTCTTTGCTTACATCAGGATTGGTGGTGGGTTCTTTTGCTTATGCTGATTCACAAAACGCTTCCATTGGTTATGCACAAAGTAAAGTAAAAAATTTCAAAGATATTAAAGGGGTAAATCTCAAATATCGATATGAATGGGATGATCCTGTCAGTGTTATTGGCTCTGTGACCTATATGGCAGGCAAGGGTGGTTTGTCTAATAAATCAGTGACAAAAGGTTTGAAAAAACATGAAGGTGATATTAAATACACTTCATTCCTTGTCGGCCCTGCTTACCGAATACATCCTCAGGTGAGCTTGTATGGCTTAGTGGGTTTGGCTTATACCAATGCTAAGATTAATTTCGAGCATGGTAAAGGTCGCGGTGATATATCCAAGAAAAAAACCTCGTTTGCGTATGGTGCCGGTGTTGAAATTAATCCCATAGATGATTTCGTGATCAACTTGGGCTATGAAGGTACTACGTTCAAAATGGCGGATATGAACAGCCCTATAAATGGATTTAATATTGGAGTAGGTTACAGATTTTAAGCCCGATATTCTCCCCGCCATCTGGCGGGGAACTATTCGTGTTGAGGAATGGGGGGGCAATTTAATCTCAGGGGAATTTGGTAAATATCGGCCAGAGCTATTTAGCTATCACGAATATGATTAATATTCCGATTTATTTCATGGCGTATTTTATTCGCAAATATTTCTTTTTCCTGCAATGTCATTTTCTGTTCATACTTGCTAAAGAAATCATCCGGGGAATCAAATAGACCTAAGTCTTGTACAATACCCTCTCGTTGAATATAAGTGTTATTATCTCCATACCATTCAATAGGCGCATTAGCTAAATCATCAATTGCTACACCATAACCCACAAATTTTCCTTTATGAGTTGCGTGTTTTTTCTGTAGCGACGTAAGATAGCTTTTATCTAAAATGATACCTTCAAAGTTTAGCCATTGCCCATTAATATAGACTTCAACCCATGTATGATAAATCTCCTGTGGCACCATTTCATATATTTTTCCCTGCATAATTCCGTACTGTAGTGATTTATCAATAGTAAAGCCGTGTAAGCGGCAGGGAAGGCCTAATGCACGAAGGAGAGCCATAAATAAAGTAGATTTGGTATTACACTGACCATAACCCGCTTGTAAAATATTTGACGCTGTAAGCAAATCATCCTCATTAAATCCAAAAGCAATATCATCTTTAACAAAATTATAAACTGCTTTTATTTTTTCAGTCTGAGTCAGGTTTATCCAGCCTTTCTCTGTAATGAGTTGTTGAATATTTTCAGCATAAAAATCTAATAAAGGGGTACTTGAGAGATAGCGTTTCATTACTTATTTCCTCCTTATTTAAATTAATTAAGTCTAAAAAATTTATGAGGAAAAAACTTTCAAAAATCCGCTGATTTTTTTCGCAAAGCTCGGTTTTATGCCCATCAATTTTCTGGCTGTGGAGGAAAGGTGTGAAGCACTATCAAAATCACATTGCATAGCAGCATCTGTTACTTTTTTACCTTCGGTGATTAAAAATAAAGCATTAATGAGCTGGTGAAAAAGAATATAATTCTTTAGGTTTCCTCCTGTTTTTTCAGAAAAAAGATGTGATAAACGGCTTGGAGAAAGAGGTGTTTTTGCTGATATATCGAGGACACTATGATAGATTTCTTGTGAAAAAATCAGGTGGCCTAATATCGCTTTTAAGCGGTTATCAGCTATTGTGTGATTAAGATTGCAAGTCTGCGTCAGTATCTTTCTATGTAGATTATTCCAGTATGCGAGATAAGTTTTTTCGTGCAATGAAATATATTGAGCGGATATTGCCTTACACTCGGATGCCAATTTACTGTAATCCAATACTAAATAACTGACTTTCCCATTTATTAACTGATGTTTTAAACACAATCCTAAAGGTGATGTGTGATTAATCAAAGTAAGCCAATAAAATCTATTATTCAATGTAACATCATGAATGATATTACTATTAATTAAAATCGATTTAGTTCGTAGCGTTTTCCCAGAAATAGTCACTGTTATTGGTTTGCCATCTAAGGAGATCAGTAATTGCAGAAAAGTATGTTTATGGGCATGAGTATCAATATCTGTTCCGATGAGAGTTAGATGATCTTCAGCAGCAAATACTGTGACAAATGGAGCAGAAGACATATTTTATGACTCCTTAGTAGAGCGTTTATATTATGGGAATTACCCATGAACAGTAATCATAAGTTTATTAACAGAAAATACGGCACGAACTATCAGAAAAAAGCCATTCGTGCCGTGGTATTTTCAGGCTAATCCGCTAATAACGTTGCTTAGGTTGCCTACTATTAATAAAGTAAGAAAAACAAAGCACGCCTATTGCCAGAACCAGACAATAAACGATAATCGGCCAGGTAGTGGTATTGGAGAAAAATGTAATAGTGAGTGTTCCACCGATTCCCAATAACACCCCACCCAGACAGGAGTAGAATGCTGTTACCGTTCCTGCCATATGATCAAAACCCTGTAATGCACCATTAGGTGCGACTGCAATTGCTATAGCGACTCCAACGCCGACAAGCCACATCGGGACAATGAAACCAAATACTGAACTAGGTATGAGAGTTTCGCCGGCTGATAGCAACAATGCTCCAGCTATCAGGCAAAACATACCCATTCGTAACGTATTCAGTAGCCCCCAACGGACGATTAAATTTCCCACACTTCGCGCTGCCACCATCATTGCGATAGCCACCGTGGCAAACAGCAAGCTGAAAGTCATTTGTGATAATCCTTGCCGGTTCATCATTACCCATGGCGCGGTTGAAAAGAAGACGAAGAAGCTCCCCAGACCTGCACTGTAGCAGAATGTGTATAGCCAGAAATTCATGCTTTTTACAGGAAGAAGTAACTGCGACCATTTTAATGCAGCCGTCCTTTGTTGCCGGGTTTCTGGGCAGAATATCCCGTACACAATAACCGTAACTGCCATCGCAATTCCCAATAAAACAAAAATTACGCGCCAGCCCAGCCAGACATCAACCATCGTTCCGAGCAAAGGGGCGATAGCTGGGACCATAGCAAGCATGGAGCCGAGTAAGCCATAGATAACGTTGATTTCTTTACGGCCAGAATAAATATCGCGTACAGCGGCGAACATTGCGACGAGACATGCTGAAGCTCCGCAGGCTTGAATAATTCTCAGACCCAAAAAAATTTCTGGTGATGACGTGATGGCAAGGCCAAATGAAGCTAATGCGTAAACAACGCCACCACTAAGTAAAACCGGGCGGCGACCAAACCTGTCTGACAGCGGGCCAAATAGAAGCTGACCAACGCCAAACAGGATCATGTATACCGTCAACGTCAGTTGGATTATTCCTGCTCCGGCACCAAGTGCATCAGCGATGAAAGGCATTACGGGCAGATACATATCCATCGCCAGTGATGGCAGTAAATTAAATGGGGATAACAATAATATTGTGGCGGTAAGAGAATATTGCCAGGAAAAATCTTTTGTATGCACGAATCCATCTCCTAAAATTAAGGATTTGGCGGCGTGCTCATAGAATTGATAGGTTCTTGAGGACGCCGCAACAATCGAAAAACGAGGATTGTTGCGGCTTATCTATCTGTTGTGTATTCGTTGACCATTCTCATAGGGTTATCCTGTTAATTTGGGAGACAAAGCGTCTTAAATTACGATGGATACTTTATAGACGATAATTCATTTTTTCTAACTATTTTTATTTAATTGTGACCGGCACGACATTTATCTGTTCGTCGTGATAGGGCTGTTAATTCTGCTGCAATAATTCCACACACTCCTGTGCACCACGCTTAAGCACATTTCCTTTCAGGCACACAACATGTATAGGTAATACTAATCCATTTTTTGTATTACGGAATTCCAGTTGTTTCAGTGATCCATCAATTAATTTTTCTTTAATGAGCGAGTGAGGAAGATTTCCCCATCCCATACCAGCTTCAACCAGACCGAGTGCCATCGCAAAATTATCCGTGCGCCAATATTTAGTTGCTACCTGAGTACGAAGGTCACTCGGTTCACGATGGTGACTGGCGATAATAATCTGCCGGGTTTGGACTAAATCCTCAATATAAAGGGAAGTCTGATGAGATAAAGAGGGATGGGAGGATGAAATTGTTGCAATAAATGACTCATGACCAATGCAATAAATTTGTTCCTGTGGATTAACATGTAATCCGCCAAAAACTAATGCCAATTGAATACGATTCTGATGCAGTAAAGGCAGAATATCATCCTGAGGAGCGGTAATAATCTCAACATTCATTAATGGATAACGTTGATTAATTGTATGCAAAGCGAGGAATAATTTTTGTGGATTAACTCCCGTAGATACACCAATAGTGAGTGTACTCTCGACTCCTTGCGTCAATTCATATGAAAAAACATTAAGCTGCCGTAAGTTATCGACAATCTCCCTCGCGTAAGGAGCCAACGTTTTTGCTTTCTCAGTCGGTACGGGTTCCCGGCTTTTTCGATCAAATAAGGCAAATCCCAATTCCGCTTCAAGATTAGCGATTGCCATGCTAATCGCAGAAGGAACCCGGTGTAGTGCTCTGGCTGCGGCTGAAAATGAGCCTTTATCTAATACTGTCAGGAACACGAGCAAGTTGTCACTGGTGAATGGCATATCCAACCTTTCAATAGAACTGATAGTAGTTAACTTTTATTATCACGTTTGTTGATTTAATTTGCCAGTTTCAAAATAACAGCACAAAAACAGGTTTCGAATAAAATATGCAGGGCATTAAACGTAAAGTGGTTTTCATTACTGCTTATGAAGTTATCGGCTGGATGACTTCATCGCTGACACTCGCTTTCTTATCCGGTAATTCAGCAGGCGTTACAGGTCCATTGGCTCTGGTTATTACAACCATCGCAGTCAGTTGGAATTTTCTCTTTAATACATTGTTTGAATTTTGGGAATCGCGTCAGCAATCACGCATCCGGACATTTCGGCGTCGAGTTGTACATGCTGTTTTATTTCAGCTAACTTTGGTTATCTTCTTAATCCCACTTATCGCATGGTGGCTTTCAATCAGCTTGCTTCAGGCGCTTGTACTGGATTTCGCACTGATTATTTTTATCCCTATCTATACGTTCTTTTTTAACTGGGCTTTTGACAAAATTTTCGGATTGCCCAAATCCGCTCTTCCACAGGAAGAAACCGTGCTTCGTTAAAATCATAAAAGCCAGTAATACTCAGATATTACTGGCGTTGTGATTTGTTATGAGTCGCTAAGAACTGTTTGTATTTGAAACGCTATTCAATATTTTGAATCTGCTCACGCATCTGCTCAATCAACACTTTCAACTCAATTGCAGAGTTTGTCACATCGGCATTAATTGATTTTGATGCCAACGTATTCGACTCACGGTTAAATTCTTGCATCATGAAATCCAACCGGCGGCCGACCGCTTCTTTCTTTTTCAGAATATTATGTGTTTCTTTGATATGTGCGTCTAAACGATCCAGCTCTTCCGCAACATCAATACGTTGAGCCAACAGGATAAGCTCTTGCTCAAGACGGTTGTTTTCTAACTGAATTTGGGCCTCTTCCAGCTTAGTTTGTAAACGCTCTCTTTGCCATTGCAGGATGGCCGGCATCTGTTCACGAACTTTACCCACTTCTACTGTTACGGCATCTAAGCGCTTTTCGATCAGCGCCTTAAGTGCCTGACCTTCCGTTTCACGGCTTTGAATAAAGGCATCCAGTGCCAGATCGAGTTCCGCCAGCAGTTGTGTGCTGATGGCATCCAGATCTTGTTCTTCGGCAGACATGACACCCGGCCAGCGCAGGATATCGACAGGATTGATTTCCCCTTCGTTACTCTGCTGTTTAATCCAACCAGCGGCTTCAACGAGCTGTTTTGCCAGCTTTTCATTAAGAATCAATGTGCCCTGAGTACGAGTATCCAGTTCAAAGCGTAAGTTACACTCCACTTTGCCGCGAGTCAGGCGGGAACGGATACGCTCACGGATGACGGGTTCCAGACTTCTGAATTGCTCCGGCAGACGAATGTAAGTTTCCAGGTAACGTTGATTGACAGAACGCAGTTCCCAAGCTGCGTTTCCCCAGTCTCCCTTGATATCTCGCCGCGCAAAAGCGGTCATGCTACGGATCATAACTCATTCCCAATTTATAAAATGATGAAAGATTATAACGCTCCATGCAGATGCAGGATAGGCATTCGCCACGTTAGGCCGTATAATGCGCCCCCAATAAAGTACTAACAGCGGAGAGAACACTATGAGCCAGATAGGAATGCGTCCGGCAGGAAGAGCGGTAGAGCAGGTTCGTCCTATTAAAATCACCCGTAATTACACTAAACATGCGGAAGGCTCAGTTCTGGTTGAGTTTGGGGATACCAAGGTGTTATGTAATGCCTCCGTTGAAGAAGGGATCCCTCGTTTCCTGAAAGGTCAGGGACAGGGCTGGATCACAGCAGAATATGGGATGTTGCCGCGGGCGACAAATACCCGTAATGCCCGTGAAGCAGCAAGAGGCAAGCAGACTGGCCGTACAATGGAAATCCAGCGTCTGATTGCCCGTTCATTGCGTGCGGCAGTCGACCTGAAAAAACTCGGTGAATATACTATCACATTGGACTGCGATGTTATTCAGGCGGATGGCGGTACTCGTACTGCTGCGATTTCCGGTGCATGTGTGGCTCTGGTAGATGCGCTGAATAAACTGGTTGCTGATGGCAAACTGAAAGAAAGTCCATTGAAGTCAATGGTAGCAGCAGTTTCTGTTGGTATTGTTGAAGGTGAGGGCCGTTGTGATTTGGAGTATGTAGAAGACTCTGCGGCTGAAACTGATATGAATGTCGTCATGATGGATGATGGCCGGATGATTGAAGTTCAGGGTACGGCAGAAGGTGAACCATTCAGCCACGATGAACTGCTTTCATTACTTTCCCTCGCAAAAGGGGGAGTGGAAACTATTTTTGCAGCGCAGCGAGATGCGCTAGAAAAGTAAATAGATCAGGCGACTGAAGAGTCGCCTTTTTTATGTCTGTAATTTGCTTTATGTCTGTAATAACAGCGACAAGAATGATAATAACGCACAAAAGGAGAAACCCATGAAAGCCTATCAGCGCGAATTTATTGAGCTGGCACTGAAAAAACAGGTGCTGAAATTTGGCGAGTTTACGCTGAAATCCGGTCGTAAGAGCCCATATTTTTTCAATGCGGGTCTTTTTAATACCGGGCGCGATTTGGCATTGATTGGTCGTTTTTATGCTGCTGCACTACAGGATAGTGGTATCCCGTGTGATCTGCTGTTCGGGCCAGCTTATAAAGGGATCCCAATCGCAACGACAACCGCTGTGGCATTGGCGGAACATCATGATATTGATATGCCTTATTGCTTTAATCGCAAAGAAGCGAAAGATCATGGGGAAGGTGGAACGTTGGTCGGCAGCCCACTGCAAGGCAGAGTTGTGGTGGTAGATGATGTGATAACCGCCGGAACTGCGATTCGTGAATCGATGGAAATCATCAAACAACACGGTGCAACGTTATCTGGCGTTCTTTTGTGTCTGGATCGTCAGGAGCGTGGGCGGGAAACACTTTCAGCAATTCAGGAAATTGAACGTGATTATCACTGTCAGGTCTTCTCTATCATTACTTTAAATGACTTGATCACTTATCTGCGGGAAAATCCGGAAATGCAGTCTCATTTGGATGCTGTGGAAGCTTACCGTCGCGAGTATGGTATCTGATTGATAAGTTCTGCCGTAATAGCAGGCTAAAAAAAAATCCCTCGCCCAATGGTGGGCGGGGTGAGTAGTAGAAATAACATTCCTTATATAATATGGCTGGAATGTCATTACTGAGCGATTGGGTAGTCAACTCAGCTAGCCAAATCATGTTAACACAAATTAATATAAAAAAACGCCTGTTATCACATTTCTATCATGAAAAGTGGTAAGCGTGATTTATTGTAATTGCGTTAATATCAAAGGCCAGCGCACTTCAAATTCTTTTGTTGGTCGATAACGAAATTCAGAGCGAACGAAGCGAGAGAGCATTCCTTCACAAAAAGCCAGCAATTGTGATGCCAACACGGTTTCATCATAACTGAACCCCTGACCATCCCGTATTTTCTTCTCTTTTAAGATCTGGCGAAGCTGTACTTCAATGCGTTCAAACAGCTGGTTGATGCGACTTTGTAGCTTGTCCTGCTCAAACATCAGGGCATGGCCTGTCATAATGCGGGTCAGCCCCGGGTTTTTTTCGGCAAAGCCTAAAATCAGCATCAGGATTAACCGGAGCCGGGGAATAGTCTCTTTTTCATCCTGTAGGATGAGATTGATACGTGAAATCAAAGAGTCTTCAATAAACTCGATCAGGCTGTCAAACATCCGGGTTTTGCTTGGAAAATGACGATAAAGTGCGGCTTCAGAAACGCCGACGTTGGCGGCAAGTTTTGCTGTAGTAATACGCTGGCTGCCATCACTGGATTCAAGCATGTGTGCCAGTGCCTGCAAGATTTCTTCACGTCTGTTTTTCTTTTTTGTACGTTCTATTTCTGCCATGTCTGGTAATACCCCTGCTAAGACAGCAAAATATCTATACCCTTCGCCTTTCAAGCTGCCTCTTTGTTGGCTGCATTCATTCACCCCGGTCACATCGTTATCTATGCTCCCGGGGATTACTGAGAGGCTCCTGCCTCTCACCGGAGGCCAGCCTTTGGCTGGGCAAATTCGTTCCCGACGAATTTGTCATTCCCTTGCCGCCGCGATGTAACTCGAAATCCATTGGGTATAAATCGCAACTCAAAACTGATTGGGTATACATTTTGCCCATGCAAAGATGGGCAAAAATATAAAAGTGGATTGATGGTATCAGGCGTTAGGAAAATTATTGACGACCGGAATGACCAAAACCACCACTACCACGTTCACTGCTTTCAAAATCTTCGACTAAGTTAAACTCAGCCTGAACAACGGGGACAAACACCATTTGTGCAATGCGCTCACCCGGTTCAATGATGAAGGTTTTATCTCCGCGGTTCCAGACCGAAACCATCAGTTGCCCCTGATAATCAGAGTCAATCAGCCCGACCAGATTACCCAGTACTACTCCGTGTTTATGGCCCAGACCAGAGCGGGGAAGAATGACAGCCGCTAGTTGTTCATCCGCGATATGGATAGCCAGCCCCGTGGGAAGAAGTTCAGTCTGACCGGGAGCCAGTTCCACTGCATTATCCAGACAAGCACGTAAATCTAAACCCGCAGAACCAGGAGTAGCGTAAGTCGGTAAAGGAAACTCTTGCCCGATGCGGGGATCAAGGATTTTAACGTCGATTTTTTTCATCATAGCGTTTGAATATCTCGTCTAATAAGCGGTGACTGAGTTGTAATTTACCACTGTGCGGTAAATTAATGCTGCCATCATGCCAGAACAGCTGTAATGCGTTGGTATCACTGTTAAAGCCATGTTCAGCCAGCGATACATCGTTCGCGCAAATCAGGTCCAGATTCTTCTGCCTGAGTTTTCCGCGGGCGTATTCTTCCACATTCCGGGTTTCGGCTGCAAATCCAACGACAAAGGGGCGATGTTTTTCCATTGCCGCAACACTCGCTACGATGTCAGGATTTTTGACTAATGTATAGGTGATTTCATCACCCTGTTTCTTGAGTTTTTCAGTTGCAGTCTGTTTGAAACGATAATCAGAGACGGCAGCACAGCCGATGAAAATATGCTGTGAAGCAGCCGTTTCCTGTACTTGTTTGTACATTTCCAGTGCGCTGGTGACATCTATGCGTTTGATGTTCAGAGGCGTTGGTAAATTAACAGGGCCGGTAATCAACGTGACTTCCGCACCACGTTCCGCCGCTGCCTGAGCGATAGAAAAGCCCATTTTTCCGGAGCTATGATTAGTTATAAAACGGACAGGATCTAATGCCTCACGAGTCGGGCCGGCAGTAATTGTGATTTGAAGACCCATCAAATCTCTGACAGGATTGAAGTGTTGGGTTGCCCGTTCGACGATCTCCATCGGTTCAATCATTCTTCCCGGCCCCACATCACCACAGGCCTGACTTCCTTCATCCGGGCCCCAAATCAGCACATTACGCTCTTTGAGTATGTTGAGATTATGCTGAGTCGCTTGGGCACGGTACATTTGCTGGTTCATGGCAGGAACGACCGCCAGAGGTGCTGCTGAAGCCAGACAAATAGTCGTTACTAAATCGTTTGCCATACCAGAACTCAAACGGGCCAGTAGATCGGCTGTAGCAGGGGCAAGAATGATCAAGTCAGCCCATTTCGCCAGTTCAATATGCCCCATGGCCGCTTCTGCCGCTGGGTCTAAAAGATCATCAGAAACCGGATGGCCTGAGACGGCCTGTAATGTCAGAGGAGTAATAAAAGCTTCTGCTGCTGGTGTCATCACTACGCGCACTTGTGCACCGCGATCGCGTAAACGACGTACCAGCTCTGCTGTTTTATAAGCAGCAATACCTCCACTGATACCGAGCACAATCTGTTTACCAGAAAGATGCTTACCAGAAAGTTCGTTGCCGGAAAGTCCTGCCATTCTGATTGTCCACCTGTAAGTTACGATTACCAAGATTCTATCATAAGAAAATAAGGTACTGAGAATACCGAGTTGAGAACGCCGCTGTTTTGTGATGGGTAAATGACAAGTTTGCGAAGCGTTACGCAAAGCATAAGAATGGCGCTGGCGGTTGTTTTTTCATCATGAGATATTGGTGATGTGAGTATCGGTAGTACGCGCCATGATGGCTGTTCACCAGACAATGGATAAGTAAAGGGGGGGAGCGAATGGATATCACTATGGTGGAAAAAAGCGATGAAGTGAACTCAGATCTTGCTCCCCGGGAGAAATTACTGGCATATGGTGCGGTTGCTCTGACGGATGCAGAACTGTTAGCGATATTTTTACGTACAGGAGCCAGAGGAGTACCTGTTGTACAAATGGCAGAGCATTTATTGCAATCATTCGGTTCCCTTTACCATCTGCTTTCAGCTGATTATGCTGATTTTTGCTCACATAAAGGCATGGGATTATGTAAATACGTGCAGTTACAGGCAGTTTCTGAACTGGCAAAGCGTTTCTTCTCCAGCCAATTTATCAACGAAGATGTGATGAGCAGCCCGACTGCAACCCAAAATTACTTGCAGGATTTATTATCCTGGCAGGATCGGGAGGTTTTTGTCGTTCTGTTTTTGACAAATCAGAATAAAGTCATTTGTCATGATGAAATGTTTAAGGGAACGATAAACAAAGTTGAAGTCCACCCGCGTGAAATTGTAAAACAGGCCGTTAAAGTCAATGCTGCATCAATTATTCTGGCTCATAATCACCCTTCCGGTAACCCGGAACCCAGTCTGGCGGATAAACAGGTAACAGAAAAAATCATTGAGGCTTGTGATTTAATCGGGGTTAAAGTTTTAGATCATATTGTTATTGGCAGGCAATATTGTGTTTCATTTGTAGAAAGAGGCTGGATTTAATACGGTTTTTGCACGAACCGATCAGATCTTAGCTGTTCGGGACTTGAGCATCAGCGAATGAGGGCGTATACTACGCCACCTTTGAGGATCTTGGGCCTGGCGAGAAGAGCCTATCTCAGTGAATTTTTTGCTGAGAGATTGTGAGTCTTTTCAGCAACGTTTTTTATCAGTAAAGAAAATTTGCTGAGATGGGCTCCTAAGCCTGACGAGGCGGCCATACCCAATACAAAGCTCGAGCTGAATTGATTTTTGGAGAATAGACATGTCCCGAGTCTGCCAAGTTACTGGCAAGCGTCCTGTGAGTGGCAACAACCGCTCTCACGCATTAAATGCGACCAAGCGTCGTTTTCTGCCTAACCTGCACTCTCACCGTTTCTGGGTTGAGTCTGAGAAGCGTTTTGTAACTCTGCGTGTATCTGCTAAAGGTATGCGTGTGATCGACAAAAAGGGTATCGATACAGTTCTTGCTGAACTGCGTGCCCGCGGTGAGAAATACTAAGGAGCTGAAAAATGGCTAAAGGTATTCGCGATAAAATTAAGCTGGTTTCTTCTGCTGGTACTGGTCACTTCTATACCACTACGAAGAACAAGCGTACTATGCCTGAAAAACTGGAAATGAAAAAGTTTGATCCAGTGGTTCGTCAGCATGTAATGTACAAAGAAGCTAAAATTAAATAATTTTAGTGGATTGAAAAAACCCAGCTATTGCTGGGTTTTTTTATGCCTGATGTCATTGAAACCCTCATATATTTAGACGGATACGGTTACTCGTGAACGTAAACGGTCGTTCAGTTATACTACGCTTTTTTGATATATGAACTGTCAGGCGTAACTCTGAAAATGACTAGAAAAAGCTTAAATATCTTACACACAGAATCATCTTGTGGTTGGGGTGGGCAGGAGATTCGTATTCTGACAGAATCTCAGGGTATGATGCGTCGCGGGCATCATGTCGTTATCGTTTGCTGTCCTACTTCTACACTCTATCGTGAGGCTCACCATTATGGTGTTCCTGTTGTGGCGCTGCCGATCGAAAAAAAGCGCCTCTCATGTTTTACCGCAATGCGCCGCTGGTTAAAGGCGGAAGGCCACCGGTTTGATGTCATTAACACCCACAGTTCGACCGATTCCTGGCTGGTAGCTGCGGCGAGTGCCACATTAAAGAGAATGCCCCCGATAGTCCGGACCCGACATGTTTCCACTAATGTTTCAACTTCTATAGCGACCCGCTGGCTTTATTTGCAGTCTAGCCGTCATATTGTGACGACGGGAGAAAAATTGCGCCAGTCCCTGCATACAAATAATCGTTATCCTTTATCCCACATGACATCTGTCCCTACCGGCATTGATCTGACCCGTTTTCATCCTGAAAATAAACAAGTGTGCCGCCAACGTATCGGAATTGCGGATAGACCGACAATTGGGATTGTGGCGACAATGCGAACCTGGAAGGGGCATCGTTATCTGTTGGATAGCTGGAAAACACTCCATCAACGTTATCCGGGCTGGCAATTACTGTTTGTTGGCGACGGACCACAGCGAAAAAACCTCGAACCATGGGTTAAGCAGGAAGGCCTGACGGATAGTATTATCTTTCTTGGCAATCGTCAGGATGTACCGGATTGTTTAAACTCAATGGATATTTTTGCATTGCCTTCTTTTGGTAACGAAGGGGTGCCGCAAGGTATTATGCAGGCAATGGCGTGTGGTTTACCTGTCATATCAACATCGGTTGGCGCTATTTCTGAGGCTGTGATTGATGGTGAAACTGGCTATATTATCGAGCCTAAGTGTGTTGAACAATTAACTAATAAGTTAGAATTGCTAATAAGAAATGCTGAACTACGTTCACAGATGGGAGAGGCCTCACTGAAGCGGGCAATATCTGAGTTTGGTATGGATAATATGCTGGATAAAATGGAATCTATATTTATTACCAGTGGTAGAAAATAGTAATTTATGCTCTTATCCTTGCTTTATCAAACGCAGCACGAATTATTATATTAAAGCAAAATTGGTAATTAGTTTCACCAATACATATTAAATAACCTTAATTTCAGTTATTTTAAGCAATATCTCTAATGGATAATTTTATAATTCATCATTATGCAGCCTAAAAATATTTTGATCATTAATATTGCACGTTTTGGCGATACATTACTCGTAACACCAGTAATTCGGGCTTTGAAACTAAAATGGCCCGAAGCCAATATTGATGTATTGGCGCATAAAAGAACAAAAGAGATCCTTGAGAATATAGATGACATCAATTCAATAATTGCTTTTTCAAAAACAATAGCGAAGTGGAGGGGATGGTTTTCTCGTCGTAGCTATGATTTGGCATTGGTATATAGTAATGACAAGCCATTGTTACAATATGCCAGAAGAAAGGCGAATGTTGTTGTTTGTTTTTCCGATCATTCCCGTCAAACTTTAAATGAATTATTTGTAGCAAAACCGCCAGAGCTTATGCAGGCTCAGCAGGAAAGAGCGTTATTAGCAAATGCCCTTGGTATTGAGATTCATGACTGGCGTTTGAAGTATTGCGTCAGTCCGAGTGAAGCTGAGTATGCCCACTCTTTTTTACATCTCCATGGGCTTGAAGATAAATTCAGGATTGGTTTCCAGTTACAAAGTTTTCCAGCGAAATCCTATCGTGACTGGCCAGTAGAATATTTTTATGAGCTAGCTGAACGAATTTATTCTCATTACCCGTCTGCTGCTATTTTGTTATTGGGTAGTCAGGATAGTGCTGAAGTGGCAGAACGTTTGTCTGAGCAATTAGGTACACAAAGGTGTATATCCCTGGCTGGGAAAACGACAATGCGCCAAAATGCAGCGATTATAAGTCGACTTAGTTTATATGTTGGTGTTGATACGGGAACAACGCACCTGGCAGGCGCATTGGGGATACCCATGGTTGCTATGTACCATAGCTTTCACCCCGGTCGCTTTCTCGCTCCACAACAGCATGCAAAACTGGCTGTCATCGAGCATCCGGTAGATTATCGACAGGCAACTCGCGAAGATCATATGTCAGATATATCGGTGGAACAGGTCTGGCAATCAGTGAAAAGCATACTGGAAGCCCAAGACAAAGGATAATGAAAACGATGAAAATAGGGTTTATTGATGTCACCGTGACGATGTCCTATGGTGGTATTCAGACCGCAGTTTGGGAACTGGCGAAGGCGTTGACAGATGCAGGGCATGAGATCCATATTTTCGGAGGTACAGGGGATATTAAACCAGAATTGGGCAATCGAAATATTCGGGTTCATACTTTCCCATTTATCCCCAGAGAACGTGTCATCAATATTGGTCGTCGTTTCCAACGAATTGTTGAACGTTACTCGTTTGCCCGTCATGCCCGTGAGGCCGTGATTACTGAAAATTTTGACTGGGTCATACTGACAAAACCTTTTGATTTTTTCTGGCCCAGAATGATGCCACCTCATTCCCGTACTAAATTTTGCTATATGAGTGGGGGAACCAGCTTTTTTAAAGGCGATCGGCTATTAGGGAAAAAAATATCAGCTTGGGCCGCTTGTAGCCATTTTAACGGTTGGCAGATTCAGCATCATTTCAAACAATTTCCAAATGTTATCTACAATGGAGTAGATATTGATAAATTTAAACCCGCTCATTCTGATGTCAGAAGCAAGCTGGGGATCCATGACAATACCTTTTTGCTGACTTTTGCCGGCCGATTAGTAGGCTGGAAAGGCATGAAAGTTGCTATCAAGGCAATGGCTTTGCTGCGTGATAAGGATGTTAAGTTATTAATTATTGGCGCAGGTGAAGAACTAAAACAGCTTGAAAGAAAAGTTGCTGAGTTAAAATTAGAACAATCAGTTCTTTTCCATCCTCCTGTCAGCCATGACCAATTACCTGAGTTTTATGCTGCAGGGGATGCTGGGATATTTCCGAGTATTGGCGATGAAGCATTCGGTATTACTATTGCAGAGGCAATGGCATGCGGACGCCCTGTTATTGCCAGTTATATCGGCGGAATACCTGAAGTGGTGGGAAATGAAAACCAGTCTGGTATTCTGGTCACACCGGGTAGTGAAACGGCTATTGCCGAAGCAGTTAATCATCTCCTGTCTTTACCGGATAGAGGAAAAGATATGGGAAAACGTGCTCGTCAGAGAATAGAAACCCTATATACCTGGGAGCACTCTGCAAACCGTTTATTAGACACTATAAAAAAATAATGAAGATTGCTTATATTGACCCTTACCCTGTCCCTGATTTTCGAGTTGCCTCTCTGCAAATTTTGCAGAATGTGGATGCTTTTGCTCGTCAGGGGCATGAGGTTTGTTTGATTACACCTGCTGGCCAAAATGATGTCGAGGAGATCCTCGGCAGAAAATTACCTTCTTCTGTTGAATTAATTGCTTTGCGTGATATGCGCCGTAAATGGTATTTTCCTATCAACACGCAAAAATTATTTTATTTTCAGGTTTCCTGTTGGTTGCAAAAAAATAAGGTAGATGCCATTTTTACTCGCAATATTAAGATGGCTAATTACCTGTTGCACAAACATCCTGATATCCCTCATTTCTTTGAAAGTCATGAAGTTTTTTCTCAGTCTTTTAAGGAGTCTCGTGGTATTAATACTTATGTTAATAAACGCAAATACGCTAAACTGAGAAAAATTGAGCAGTACGTTTATCAACGTTCCAGAGCTATTTTTGTGCTGACTTCACTACTGCGTGATGATATTTATACCGAATATGGTGTAAAAACGCCGATTATTGTTGCACCTGATGGCGTTGATATGTTGGCAGTTGAAGAAACCAAAATGGCTGCTTTTGGTAGACAATACCAGAAAGGAAAAACAATACAGATATTGTATCTGGGCAGTCTTCACCGTTGGAAAGGTGTACCGACTGCGATGCAATCGATGTGTTACCTAAATGATGCGGTATTGAATATAGCTGGCGGAAATAGTGAGCAGGTTGAGCAGCTGAAATCTGTCGCGCAGCAGATTGGTGTCAGTGACAGAGTCAATTTTATGGGGTTTATCCACCCTAAAGATCGTTTTCAAGTCATTGCAGATAATGATATCTGCATCCTGCCGTTGACAAAAACCAGCATTGGTAGCCGTTATACCTCTCCTCTTAAACTTTTTGAATATATGGCAATGGGAAAACCCGTTGTTATTTCTGATTTTCCTTCCATTCGTGATGCTGTCGATGAAAAGTCAGTGAACTTTGCCCACAGTGAAAACGCGGAAAGTTTCGCGCAGCAGATTCAATTATTAATTGATAACCCGGCTGAAATAGTACTGAAAGCGGAACACTCCCAGAGATTGGTTGAGGAGCATTTTAATTGGGATCAACGTGCAAAATTAATTATGCAGGAGATAGAGAAAAATCTTTCTTGAGTATAATCTGCTGAAATAGGTGCTGTAGAACGTTTACCCAAGGAGAAAATATGCCGGAGCTACCAGAGGTTGAAACCAGTCGCAGGGGAATTGAGCCACATTTGGCCGGAAATGTGATTCATTATGTTGAAGTACGAAATTCTCGTTTGCGCTGGCCTGTTTCTGAGCAGATTATGAAGTTATCGGATAGCCGTGTAATCAGTGTGCAACGCCGGGCAAAGTATCTGTTGATAGAATTATCTGATGGATGGATTATCGTTCATCTGGGTATGTCCGGCAGTTTGCGTATTTTGCTGCAGGATTCTCCTCCGGCAAAACATGATCATATCGACTTAGTGATGGCAGATGGCAAAATTCTTCGCTATACCGACCCACGGCGATTCGGTGCCTGGCTGTGGAGTCAAAGTCTGGAAGAGTGTTCTGTGTTAGCTCATTTAGGCCCTGAACCTCTGTCTGACTTGTTTGATGGTGACTATCTTTATAGCCTTTCCCGCAACAAGAGAACGGCAATTAAGCCATGGATAATGGATAATAAAGTGGTTGTTGGTGTCGGTAATATTTATGCCAATGAAGCTCTGTATGTTGCTCATATCTTGCCTGAACGCCCCGCACATTCATTGACTCAGGAAGAAGCACATCTGCTGGCTGATACAATAAAGCAGATATTGCGCCGTTCTATTGAGCAGGGAGGAACAACGCTGAAAGATTTTCTGCAATCGGATGGAAAACCGGGATATTTTGCGCAGGAGTTATTTGTTTACGGTAAGAAAGGCGAGCCTTGCCCAATGTGTGGAGAAAAAATTGACAGCATAAAATTGGGGCAGAGGAGCACATTTTTTTGCCGACAATGCCAGCATTAATTGGGCTGAGATCTGTACTTGGGGGCTCAGGTGCCCCCGGGAAGATTAATTCCCTAGCTTCTTCAACATGGCTTGTGTAACTGGTTCGGGCAAGAATGATGAAACATCGCCATCATGACGGGCAACATCTTTAATCAAGGATGATGAGACAAAGGATAAATTTTGAGAAGGTAATAAGAAAACGCTTTCCAGCTCGGACATAAAATGCCGATTCATATTGGCAAGCTGCCATTCATATTCAAAATCAGAAATTGAACGAACACCACGAATTAAAATTGTCGCCTGCTGTTTTTTCGCAAAATTGGCCATTAATTCGCTGAATCCAACGACTTCAACATTATCTAAATGAGAAGTCACTTCTGTTGCCAGCGCGACGCGTTCTTCGAGAGTGAACATAGGGTTTTTTCTGTCACTATTGGCGATCGCCAGCAAAACATGGTCAAACATATTAGCTGCACGGGTCACAATATCGAGGTGACCGTAAGTTATCGGATCAAACGTACCGGGATAAATCGCTTTTTTTTTCATTGTCTTTGATTCTCTGCTTGGGTGAGTTCCCAGAGTGCTGCATATTTATTGAATGTATACTGAGCATTGACAACAGCTAATATTAACCCCTGTTTGCCATCAAGGAAACCTGCTCTTAGCAGCCATGTTTTGAAAAATGCGCCCATTGTATGGCTGATAATAGAAGAATACCGGGTGGTTTTACCCTGTTCGTGGCGTTGTCTGGCCCAGTCTTTTGCGTAATTCAGTTGTTTCTGCTGGAATTCCATCAGATTGCGACAAGTTAAATGGCGTAAGTCGCCTTTTAATGTCACGACACGGACACCCAGAGTATCAAGTGATTCATGAACCTGATTATCGTTATATTGATAACGTTCACGGCAATAAAGGCGGGTGACTTTATCAGGATACCAGCCACTGTGCTTCATGAATCGGTTCATAAATAAGTTCAGACGAGCACAGGCATAGACTTTATTATCGTCAGGCGATTCCAGAATCTGCTCAATTGAAGCCTTTAATTCCGGAGTAACCCGCTCATCAGTATCAATCATGAAAATGTAATCACCACTGGCATAGGATTGTGCAATTTGCCGTTGGGGACCGAAGCCTGGCCATTGTGTATTGGTGTACACCTTCGCACCCATCTCTGTGGCTATTTGGCAGGTAGCATCGGTACTGCCAGAGTCCAGAACGATAATTTCATCCGCCCAATCCACAGATAACAGGCAATCACCAATCAAATCAGCGGCATTTTTGGCAATCATTACAACGGACAGGCGTTTTCTCGCACTCATCAATGGCTCCGTGGTGGGAGGTAGGGTTCCAGTAATTTTAACAAACGTTGCAATGCGCCCTGATTTTCATGTAGCACTTCGGCTGCGTGACGACCGTAATAAAGGCGGTAGTCTTCATCTGTCAGCAGGCTATTAACAGCACCACTTAAAGATGGGCTATCTGTCACTGTAATAAGACCATCAGCTTTATTCAGCTTGGCACAGATATCCTTAAAATTGAATGTATGTGGACCCATTATGACAGGGATTGCATGAGCGGCAGCTTCCAGAGGATTATGACCACCACGCTCGATTAAGCTACCACCGACAAAAGCTAAATCAGCGATACCGTATAAGAGCATCAGTTCGCCCATTGTATCACCGATAACAACCTGAATATTGGCATCAGGGATAGCGCCGGAACTTCTCAATACTGACTTTAGCCCTGCTTTTTGTGTTAATTCCTCTGCCTTAGCAAAACGCTCAGGGTGGCGAGGAACTAAAATTAACAGTAAATCAGGATGCTGTTTTAATAAATTTCGATGCGCATCCAGTATAATTGTTTCTTCGCCCTCATGAGTACTGGTGGCGATCCAGACGGGACGGTGTGCAGCCCATTGGCGGCGAAGCGTAACCGCTTTGGCAGCCAATTCTGGTGTGACTGAGATATCGAATTTAAGACTACCTGTAACTGCCAGTTGGGTTCGTTTCAGTCCTAATTCAATAAAACGCTCACCATCTTCCTGATTTTGTGCTGCGATGAGTGTTATTTTATTTAGAATAGTTTTAATAAAACTGTTTATTTTCTGATACCCGGTGGCGGAACGTGCTGAAAGTCTGGCATTAGCAATAACCAGTGGTATTCCGCGCTGATGTAGTTGGGTAATGAGATTAGGCCATAGTTCAGTTTCCATAATAATCACCAGCTTGGGATTGGTATTATCAAGGAAGCGTCCCATAGAGCCCGGTAAATCATACGGCAAATAAACATGGTTAACATCAGCCCCCAGTGCAGAAAGTACCCTTTCCGAACCGGTTGGCGTCATCGTTGTTACAGTGATTGGCAAAAAAGGATAGTGGTGCCGTAATATCCTGACGAGAGGAATAGCAGCTAATGTTTCTCCGACTGAAACCGAATGGAGTAAGATTCCTCCCGGTTTAACCTTGTGGGCACAGAAACCATAGCGTTCACTCCAGCGCTTACGGTAAGCCGGAGATTTACGGCTGCGCAGTAGCAGGCGCAACCAGATAATAGGTTGGATAAGGTAAAGAAGTACCTGATATAAGCGAAGCAACATTCTATCAAATTCACTGAAATAGACTGCGGCTATAGTATCACATTGGATTGAAGAAAGTGTGCAAAATGCGGATATGTTGTTCGTATTCCCCTAAAAAGATAAGGGGAACAATTTGTTGTAAGTTTCAGCTTTTTTTGAGATGTACAGGCATAAGTCCGGAGCCTGTTATTCTGAGAATTTAATAAATATATCTGCTATCTGATAGCTATTGGAAATGTAATGGGAAAAACAACCACTCAATACCAAAAGATTCTGCTCATTAAGCTCAGGCACCATGGTGATACATTGCTCATCACCCCTGTTATTAATACTTTGAAAGATAATTTTCCTGATGCTGAAATAGACGTTTTGCTCTACAAAGAGACGGAACCTATGTTGAGAAATTTTAGCCGAGTATCCAATATTTTTACCATAGACAGACTGTGGAAAAAGGAAGGCATAAAGTTTCTGCTCTCCCATTACTGGCATTTGTTAAAGGCATTGAAAAATCGAAGATATGATCTGGTTATTAATTTAGCTGATCAATGGAGTAGTGCATTGGTTTCTTTATTGGCAGGTTCTGCACGGCGGATAGGCTTTGATTTCCCTAAACGACAAAACCTGCTATGGAAAGCCTGTTTTACAGATTTAATGTCTACGGAAGGGGAAGAATTCTTACATGTAGTTGAGCAAAATTTATCAGCACTAAAGCCTCTTAATCTTCCTGTTACTAATTTTGACGTCACGATGAGCTATTCTCGTGAAGATAAAGAAAAAATATTCAGCCTTCTTCATATTGGTAGAGTTCATCAGAAATACATCGTGATTCACCCTGCATCACGCTGGTTTTTCAAATGCTGGGATGAAGATAAGATCAGCCAAACTATAAATACATTACAGGCAGATGGTCATACAGTTGTTGTTACGTCAGGAAAGGATACTCAGGAAAAAGATATGGTTGAGCGAATTTTATCCGCCTGTTCTCAGGAAAATGTCATTTCTTTAGCGGGACAGATAACATTGCCTCAGCTGGGAGCTTTGATTGATCATGCGGAACTATTTATTGGTGTTGATTCTGTCCCCATGCATATGGCTGCTGCATTGAAAACACCTTGTATTGCGTTATTTGGACCATCTAAGTTAGTCTTTTGGCGGCCATGGCAAGTCAATGGGGATGTGATTTGGGCAGGGAATTACGGTAAATTACCGGATCCTGATGATATTGACACTAAAACTGAGACCCGATATTTAAGCGCTATCCCAACAGATGTGGTGATTGAAACGGCCCGGAGATATTTATCATGAAACCTGTGCGTCTGGCTATTGTCCGGCAGAAATATCGCCCTGATGGTGGTGCTGAACGTTTTATTTCCAGAGCATTAGGTGCATTGGATAATGAGAACCTGGAGTTAAATGTTATCACTCGATCCTGGCAAGGCGATATGAATCCGAATTGGCATGTGCATTTAGCCAACCCTTTTAAATGGGGACGTATCAGCCGTGAAAAGGGTTTTGCTGACGCAGCCAGAGCTATTTGGCTTAAAGAACACTTTGATATTGTCCAGAGCCATGAGCGAATAGCGGGTTGTGATATTTATCGGGCTGGTGATGGTGTACATCAGCGTTGGTTGCAACAAAGAGCAAGGATTCTGCCGAACTGGAAAAGTAAATTACTTTTTGCCAGCCGTTATCATCGATATGTCATGGATGCTGAAGCACGGATGTACTCGTCACCTGAGTTGAAGAAAGTTATTTGTAACTCAGAAATGGTCAAACAGGAAATTATGGAAGATTTTGGCCTCTCAGCAGAGAAAATTTCTGTGATTTATAATGCTATAGATCAAACACAGTTTTTTCCAGTTAGCGAGGATGAGAGAATCGTACTGCGGCAACAATATGCCATTCCGGCTCAGGGTAAGTGCTTTGTATATGTTGGCTCCGGTTTTGAAAGAAAAGGCCTGAGAGCGGCAATTGAAGCAATCAGTATGACTGACGCTTATTTAGTCGTAATTGGGCAGGATAAGGAAGTTAATAAATACAAAAAGTTAGCCAATTCCCTTGGTTGTCATGAACGAGTGCGGTTTTTGGGAGTCCAAAAAAAGACATTACCTTTTTACCAGATGGCAGATGGTTTATTATTACCAACATTATATGATCCTTTCCCGAATGTTATTTTAGAAGCAATGGCATGTGGCTTGCCTGTTATAACCAGTAAAACCTGCGGTGGGGCTGAGTTCGTGGAGTGTGGAGTAAATGGTTTTGTCTGTGATGCTCTGGATATTAATGCGTTGTCAGAAGCGATTTTTTTAGTACCTTCAGATCATTTGACCAGTAAGATTTCTATGTCAGCAAAAGAAAAGATAATGGCTTATACACCTGCTTATCTATCCCAACAGCTTACTGCGCTATATAGTGAGGTACTCTCCCTATGAGTAGGCATATCCTATTTATCATTGATGGATTGCCGGGCGGAGGTGCTGAAAATGTTGTTGTGCGTCTGTGTCGTGGGTTGAAACAGAAAGGTTTTGCTATCACCTTGTTATCGTTATCTGACAAATGTGAATATCCTATTCCTGAGCATGTTGATTTAATTATTAATGCTGACGAATATACAGGTCCTTTTAGAAGACAGACTGAGATTTTTCGTAGAGCTAAATCTTTGGATAGAGTTTTGAAAAAAAACTTTCTTCAAAAAGGAATCCCTGAGCTGGTGATATCGAATTTGCATAAAACCGATCGCATAGTAGCCAGATCGAAAATATTGTTTGATCTAAATGTATGGTTTTGTATTCATGGCGTATTTTCTAAGTCTTACCTTGAAAATAAAACAGGTTTAGCACGCTGGCTTAAAAAACGTAAAATTCAGCGAGTCTATCAGGATCGTAACTTGATTTGCGTCTCCGATGCGGTTGGCTCTGATTTGAAAGAAAATCTCTCTGTTACGGCACGAAGGATGGTCACGATTTATAATCCATTCAACATTGCTGAAATTAAGTTGGGTTCATTAGAAAATAATCCCTATTCTGATCAAGATTATATTCTCCATCTTGGGCGTTTTCACCAAGTAAAGCGTCATGATCGTTTGCTGGAGGCGTTTGCCAAAGCTGCCCTTCCCTGTAAATTATTAATTGCAGGTAATGGTGATGAGAAGACGACAAATGAAATCAAACAAAAAATTATTGATCTCAGTTTACAGTCCCGAGTGAAGTTAATTGGATTTTTAACAAATCCTTTACCTGTAATACGTGAAGCTAAAGCAGTTGTACTCAGCTCGGACAGTGAAGGATTAGGAAATGTTCTGATTGAGGCTTTGATCTGCAATACGCCGATTGTTAGCACAAATTGTCCGGGTGGAGTGAGTGAAATAATGGTTGGAGAGTTAGAAAAATATAAATCTGAGCTTACTTCAGATTCACTGGCAGATAAAATGCGTTTGGTTTACCAGAATCCACCAGCCATTACGGAAATGATGTATAAAAAGTTTGATCAGAAAGTTGTGGTTAATGAGTATTTATCATTGATAAAAAAATGAAGTTTTTATTTTATTCTTTGAGATGAGCTAATGGTTGAAAAAAGATTTAAAAAATTTCGTGAAATAAATAGAAGGAAAAACTATTTTTTCAAAACAATAAGATTTAATTTAGCTAAAAAACTTTTTGATAAGCGGAAAAAAAAAGATTTTTCCCTTGCTGGTATTAAAAAAATTCTCTTTTTAAGAGACGATAATAAAATAGGTGATATGATAGTGTCTACACCTATTTTTAAATCTTTATCTCAGAATGGATATGAACTGCATGTATTGTCAGGTCATTCTAATTACTGTGTTATAGAAAATAATCCGTATGTTGATAAAGTATATTTCTATCCTGATAAATATATAGATATAATTAAATTAGGATTGGATATGAGGAAAGAAAAATATGATCTTATTATCGACATGGGTGAGCAAATACCTGCCATCTATCTCTTGTTTATAAGATTAATTAACTCTAATAATTTGATTGGATTTAATAAAGAAAAAATAAATTTGTATAATAAAAATATAACCTATTTAGGATATGACTTGCATATTACAGAGAGGTATAAATCCTTAATGTATAATATGAATGTTAAGGATTTTAATATGAAATATGATATACATATTCCTGATAGCCTTAAGACTAAAGTGCATGAATTTTATTCTCAATTACCCGGGGAAACAACGGTTGTCATTAATCCATTTTCTGCAGATGAAAAGAGAGATTTATCTAAAGAGCAATTAATTAGGATTATATCTCATCTTGAGAATTCATATGGTTCAATAAATATTATATTGATTGGTAACCATGAGAGGATAAAGGATATTTCGTATTTAAGTAATTGTATTTTAAATCCATTTGTTGATTTTATTAGTGCTGTGGAAATAATAAGGAATTCCGACTTGGTCATTTCACCAGATACTTCAATTGTACATGTTGCCGCTGCATATGAAAAAGATATCATTGCATTATATGGTAATGATAAACATGGTGAATTTATCAATAATCATGTCTGGGGGCCGGGAAATAAGAATGCTATTCAATTAGTTCAAGAAAAAGCTAATAGTAAAATTAGTGAAATCCCCACAGAGAGAATTTTAGAAAAGATTGACGTTTTTTTATCTTCATTGGAGAATAAAAATAACCACTAAAAAAATAGAGGTTCAAATATTACCTATGGTAGATATAAATAAACTATAACAAGGTGCATTTCTCATGAGTAAGCCAGCATTTATTATCACAATTGATACTGAAGGTGATAACCTTTGGATGAATAATAACCACATTTATACTAAAAACACACGATACTTACCTAGGTTTCAGAATCTTTGTGAGCGTTTTGAGTTTAAACCTGTTTGGTTGACTAATTACGAAATGGCAATGGATGATAGCTATATCGAATTTGCTAAAGATGTCATTGCCAGAAATACAGGAGAGATCGGTATGCATCTGCATGCCTGGAACAATCCTCCGATTATACCCCTGACTGATGATGATATGCATTATAAGCCGTATTTGATTGAGTATCCGAAAGATCAGATCAAGGCGAAAATCGAATTAATGACAAATCTGCTTGAAGAAAAACTTCAGACTAAAATGGTGAGTCACCGTGCTGGTCGCTGGGCATTTAACGAGTATTATGCGCAATTACTGGTTGAATATGGTTATCAGGTAGATTGCTCTGTTACACCTAAAGTTAACTGGCGTTTTACGAAAGGCGACCCTAATGGAAAGGGAGGAACAGATTATAGCTACTTTCCATCTCATGCTTATTTTATGGATTTGCAAGATATTTCTAAAGAAGGAGGGTCTTCTTTATTGCAAGTACCAATGAGTATCCAGTATAAACACTCTCCGTTTATGACTTTTATTAAGCAAAAATACGATACTCTCAGAGGGAAACAACGTTCTCCATCGGTTAATTGGTTGCGCCCAAAAGGCGGTAATCTGGAACAGATGAAAACTGTTGTCCAGCAAACATTGGCATCTGGTAGTGATTATGTTGAATTTATGTTGCACTCATCAGAATTTATGCCTGGAGGAAGTCCAACATTTAAAGACGCTGAGCAAATAGAATTACTTTATCAAGATTTGGAAGGATTATTTGAGTTTTTGAAACCGTTGGTTGATGGAATGTCATTGACAGAATTTTATAATTTAAAATGCAAACGTTAATGATTTATTTTTTTGAGTAGCAATATATTCAATTAACTACTTTTTAAATATGTAATTATATATTTTTAGTATTATACTATAATATTTCCTCCTTTTTTATAAGGAATTAATCTATTAAGGTTTTCTATGTCTACAAAAAAAATAATGATTGTTGGTTTTGAACTTAGTGGGTTAGGGGGTACAGAAACAGTATGTAAAAAATTTTACCATTTATTGAATGGTATTTCATACACAACATTTGTTTTTTTAAAACAGGATAATACAAAAAATAGCTATGATTGGCTTGGAAACATAAAATACACTACATTAGTCTGTCATCAAAAAAATACACCTTTACGTAGATTTATATTTTCATATAAGCTATCTAAAATAATTAAAAATGAAAATCCAGATATAATAATATCAATTGATAGTATTAGTTGTTATATTTCTAATCTAGCTAAAAAGTTATCTTTTAAAGATATAAAAACATTCTCATGGATACATTTGTCGCTATTTACTGCATATAAAGCCAAGTTTTCTCTAAAAGCAGAAAATCATTTATCTATTAGTAATGGGAATGCACAATATTTTATTGAACATGGTGTTAAAAAAGAAAAAATACACACTGTATTTAATCCATTTGAAAGAAAAAAAACAATAATATCAAGACCTAATGGTGTGGCTAAATTTATTTTCATAGGAAGAGTTCTTGCAAAAGAAGGTAAAAATTTACAAGAAATGTTTAATGCATTATCCATGGTTGTGGGGAGTTGGGAGTTACATATAATAGGTACTGGAAATGATTCTGATGTAAATTTTTTAAAAAAATTAGCTAATGATATAAAGATTTCTAATAATATATTTTGGCATGGATGGATTAAAGATCCTTGGGGGTTTGTACGAAAAAATATTGTTGAAGTATCATCATTACTCTTAACATCAACAAATGAAGGGTTTCCTATGGTATTAGGAGAAGCTATTTCTTATGGTGTTTATTGTGTTAGTTCTGATTGTCAGACAGGGACAACAGATATTATTAAACAGTATAAAAATGGAGAACTATATCCGTTAGGAGATATTAAAGCATTGTCTTATATACTACAGAGTATTATTTCTAAAAAAGAACTTCCAGAATATGATGAGATAAAAAATACAATAAATGATGTTTATGATGAAGAATATGTTATGAAAATAAAGTTAGCTTTAGGGATTTTTGATCGTTAACATAATAAATGTTATAGTTATTTTTTTGATATTTTAGGTGTGGTTTTATTAACCGCACTATTTTTGTGCAAGATATATATATATTGTTATATATAAAACTATCACTATTTATATAGTGTTATAAGTTTGTTTAGAATACTTTTTATTTATTGTATACTAGGCGTAGTGATGGTGATTTAATATAAACCATATAGTGAGTTATTTTAAAAATAATTATACGATTTTAGTATTTACGGATTTCATATGAGAAAAATAAGTACATTTATTTCAGGATGGAAAAAATGCAATTTTGAGCAATATAAAGAAGCTCACGCTCTTTTTGGTGGTTGTGTCTTAACTCATCCTAATATTATCTCTTTTTTAGACAGGCACACTGGCGGAAATCAATTTTTCTTCCATCTTAAAGAAGAAGCGGACTCTATTCATGGAGCTTATTTTTCTGCTAAAAAAACAAAATTAGTAGAAAAAATACACGGTGAGTATCCGTTACCGATAGATGAAGTTATATTTCCTATCGAAGCAGATAAAAAACTATTCTTACCGATAAAATCAAAGAGGCTTTCTCCTCTACATAAGAATAATGCCCGTAATGCCAGCTATAAAGTGCCTTTTAGCAAGCGTCAAATTTGCTTGATTAAAGATAATTTTTCTTACAAAACCCGCCGAAATCGTAAAAATGAAATAAATAGATTTACCCGTGCAGGTGGAGAGATTCGTGCTTCAAATGAATTCAGTGCGGAAAAATTAGTTGATATTTACATCGATTTGTATCAAAAACGCTGGAATTATCAGCATTCGTCAGAAGAACTTCAGCGTTTGCTTGAAATATATACGGAACTCAGGGAACATGTTTTTGGGTATGTCTTACTCATTAATGGTACGCCATGTGCGTACGATTTTGTATTACGTGCGGATAGCCCGAAATGGATCTCCTTTGATGCCATTAATGGAGGATACGATCCCGAATATGCGCATCTCAGCGTTGGTAGCATTTTGATGTGGGTTAATATCCAGGAAGCAAAAGCACTATGTCAGGCAGCAGATAAAACGATGCGTTACTCATTGGGTAACCCTACTCTTGAGTATAAAAACCGTTGGTGTGAGACGTTTCCGTTAGGAAAGATCCTCTTTTAGCACATCCTGCAAGAACAGCATAACTTCTGATGGTTTAATACTCTTCATTGTATTATCTTTTGACTTCAGAGCGTGCTGTTCTTTCCCATAGCCGCCTATCAAGCCGGGGTCTGTTGGGCCGAACAGGGTAATATTTGGGCGATCAAGTGCCGCTGTAAGATGACTCAATCCGGTATCAACAGACACAATAGCTTTCGCGTTGGCAAGTACTTGTGCGACTTCTGCTAATGTCAGTTTTGGTAACACTTCAACATGGGAAAAACCGTCTGCCAGCCGTAGTGCTCGTTGGTGTTCATGTTCTGCTCCCCAAGGAAGTTTGATTTTCATACCAGTAGACTGAATTTCTGCAATAAGTTGCCTCCAGTGCTCTTCCGGCCAGTGTTTTTCATCACGAGTCGTCGCATGCAGGAATACAAGATAACTGCTTTTACTTTCCGTTTGCTGATTCAGAAAATGGCGGGCAATAGCGTAATCACCAGAATCTGCCGGTTTCTGATAACCCAGACTATCTGCAAACAATTTACGGATGCGCTCTACAGCATGTTGCTGCTTGCTCACTGAGTGACGCTGATCGTAGAAAAAACTGGCAAGTGGTTCACGAACACTTTTTCTGTCATAGCCATGTTTTATGCCATGTGCCAATCGCGTCACGAAAAAAGCACTTTTCAACAGACCCTGAGCATCAATAATTGCATCGTATTGTTGCTGCTGTAATTGCTCTCTGAAACGTGTCCGTTCTTCACAGATATCTTTTCTGAACCAGTTTTTTCTCCAACGACGAATAGCAACCGGAATAACATTTTCAACTGCACTGTGCCATGTGGGAATTTGGGCAAAGCCTTCTTCAACAACCCAGTCAAATTTAATATTCGGTATCTGTTTTTTGGCATCTGTTAATGCGGGCAAGGTATGTAACACATCACCCATTGAAGAGGTTTTTACCAGTAAAACACGCATTAACGCTGGTTCTCCGCCTGTAAAAGTTTTTCCAGTGAGGCCAAAACCAACTCTGGCTGAATATCAATAAGACTCTGATGATAGCCACCATCACTGTCGCCTTTCCTGACCTTATGGTAGCCGGTAATCAGGCGGATCACTTCAGCTTTATCTGACAGCGGGGGAGTAAAATCAGGGCTGCTTGGGCCATATAGTGCCACCAGCGGACGGTTCAGGGCTGCCGCGACGTGCATTAAACCTGAGTCATTGGTAACAATAGCATCACAGGCTGCGATAATATTCACTGCTTGTTCAAGGGAAGTCTTGCCTGCAAGGTTGAGGCACTGTTTACGGGCGTCTTCACTCAAAAGTGCGCGGATATCTTCACCGGCTTCATTGTCTTTAGCAGAGCCAAACAGCAGTATCTGATAGCCCTTTTGGGTGATCAGCTGTTCGGCAAGTACGGCGTAATGATAATGCGGCCAGCGTTTCGCCGGGCCAAATTCTGCACCAGGACAAAAACCGATAACTGGGCGATGATCGTCGATATTAAATGCGGCGGTTGATTCTGCAATATCTTGCTCACTGACAGCCAATTGAGGCCATAACAGAGGATGAGAAAGATCTTCAGCACTGCGTACAGTTTTTCCGTTATATGCAAGCGCCACATAGCGCTGAACCATAAGCGGAAAAGCACTTTTATTCAGAGTGCGGATATCATTCAGCAAACCATAGCGCATTTCACCACGCCAGCCTGTACGCAAAGGGATATTGGCGAAGAAAGGCACCAAAGCAGATTTAAACGAATTAGGGAGGACGTATGCGCGATCATATTTACGTTCACGCAGTGCTACCCCAAGACGGCGGCGCTCACCAAGGGCAAGTGCCCCATGCCCCAGAGGCATTGCCAGAGCTTGATTAACCTCCGGCATTTTGGCCAGTAATGGACGACACCATTCCGGCGCCATCACATCAATTTCTGCATTTGGGTACAAAGCCTTCAAGGTACGGTAGAGGCTTTGTGACATCATCATATCACCCACCCATGATGGGCCGATCACCAATATCTTCATAAAGGTCGATTAATTATCCTGATTAAGCCATTGCATATATTCGGTAACACCTTCAGCAACGGTTTTGAATGACTCGTCATAACCCGCAGCCCGAAGTTTTGTCAGATCAGCTTGAGTGAAGCTCTGATAACGGCCTTTTAATTTTTCCGGAAATTCAATGTATTCCACGGCTGGAGACTTTTCTTTATGGAACCCGGTAACAGCGTCAGCAACAGCTTGGAAAGATTCGGCACGTCCAGTTCCGCAGTTAAAAATGCCAGAAACGCTGTTCTTCCAGAACCACAGGTTCACCGCCGCAACATCACCCACATAAATAAAATCCCGGCGGAAATGCTCGCTGCCTGCAAATAATTTCGGATTCTGGCCTTGATTAATCTGGGTATTTAAATGGAAGGCGACACTGGCCATGCTGCCTTTATGCCCTTCACGTGGCCCGTAAACATTGAAATAGCGGAAACCACAAATTTGAGAATCTGCATGTGGCAGAATGTCGCGCACATACTGATCAAACAGGAATTTTGAGTAGCCATATACATTAAGAGGTTTTTCGTACTGGCGCTCTTCAATAAAATTGTCACTGCGACCACCATAAGTGGCGGCAGAAGAGGCATACAGAAATGGGATCTGTCGCTCAAGACAGTAATGCAGTACATCTTTAGAGTACTGATAATTATTGTCCATCATATACTTGCCATCCCACTCTGTTGTGGAAGAACAAGCACCTTCATGGAAAATAGCATCAATATCGCCGAGATCATCACCTGCAACGATACTGGCAATGAAATCTTCTTTATCCATATAATCTGCGATATCCAGATCAACCAGATTGGCGAATTTTGTGCCATCTTTCAGATTATCAACAACCAGAATATCCTTGTAGCCTTCGTCATTCAGTGCTTTGACAATATTGCTGCCAATAAACCCTGCGCCGCCAGTGACAATAATCATTTGGCCCACCTCTAAATAGTCAGTTCGCTTTACTTGGGGGCGTATCATATCACTTAACCCTACTGACGACAGCTGCTGATATAGGGGAATATCCTGAAATCCTGTAACATCTCAGTTTTCAGGCCGTGATCCGCTTTACAAACTTGATATTATCTCTTTCTCTCTGTCGTCACTGGCGATATCTATAAGTAGAATACATTGTGCATTATTACTTCATTTATTCAGGTAATCAGGAGAGAAAGATGTCAGCTTCGTTTTATCAGAAAATTAATGAGCAGTTGGAACAAACCCGTGCGGAAGGGTTGTTCAAAAGTGAGCGTATTATTACCTCTGCACAAGATGCAGATATTGCCGTTGCCGATGGTAACAATGTCATTAATTTCTGTGCCAATAACTACTTAGGGTTGGCGAATCACCCTGACCTGATCGCGGCTGCAAAAGCAGGAATGGATAGCCATGGTTTTGGTATGGCATCAGTCCGTTTTATTTGTGGTACGCAGGATTCCCACAAAGAATTAGAAAATAAAATCGCTGAATTTTTAGGCTTTGAAGATGCTATTTTGTACTCTTCATGTTTTGATGCAAACGGCGGTCTGTTCGAAACGTTATTCGGGCCAGAAGACGCGATTATCTCAGATGCACTGAACCATGCTTCCATCATTGATGGTATCCGTTTGTGTAAAGCAAAACGTTATCGTTATGCCAATAATAATATGCAGGAACTCAGGGCACAGCTGGAGCAAGCAAAAGCGGAAGGTGCGCAGAATATCCTGATTGCAACTGATGGTGTGTTCTCAATGGATGGCGTGATTGCCGATCTGAAATCTATCTGTGATTTGGCGGATGAATTTGGCGCACTGGTCATGGTTGATGATTCTCACGCAGTCGGGTTTGTAGGCAAGCATGGCCGTGGTACTCATGAATACTGCGATGTCATGGGACGTGTTGATATCATCACCGGTACACTCGGTAAAGCCTTGGGTGGTGCATCCGGTGGTTATACCGCAGCCCGTAAAGAGGTTGTGGAGTGGTTGCGCCAGCGTTCACGCCCTTATTTGTTCTCCAATTCCCTTGCTCCTTCCATTGTTGCCGCATCTATCAAAGTGCTGGATATGCTGAAAGATGGAGACGAACTACGCGAGCGCCTCTGGAGAAACGCCAACTTGTTCCGTGAAAAAATGACAGCGGCTGGTTTTACTCTGGCTGGAGCTGATCATGCCATCATTCCTGTCATGTTAGGGGATGCAAAACTGGCGCAGGAATTTGCTGCCGAGCTGTTGAAAGAAGGTATCTATGTGATTGGCTTCTTCTACCCGGTCGTGCCGAAAGGCCAAGCGCGCATTCGTACTCAGATCTCAGCCGCCCATACCAAAGAACAAATTGAACATGTAGTGGATGCATTTACTCGTATCGGTAAGCAATTGAATATTATTGCATAAGGTATCACTATGAAAGCGTTGTCAAAATTAAAGCCAGAAGAAGGGATTTGGATGACGGAAGTGCCCACACCGGAATTGGGCCACAATGATGTGATGATTAAAATTCGTAAAACCGCGATCTGCGGGACGGATGTGCATATCTATAACTGGGATGAGTGGTCTCAGAAAACTATTCCGGTGCCAATGGTCGTCGGGCACGAATATGTAGGTGAAGTGGTCGCAATTGGTCAGGAAGTCAAAGGCTTCAGGATTGGCGACCGCGTATCAGGCGAAGGCCATATTACCTGTGGTTATTGCCGTAACTGCCGTGGCGGGCGTACTCACTTGTGCCGCAATACAACGGGAGTCGGAGTAAACCGTCCCGGTTCATTTGCGGAATATCTGGTTATTCCGGCATTCAATGCCTTCAAAATTCCCGACAATATCTCTGATGAACTGGCTGCAATTTTTGATCCCTTTGGCAACGCTGTTCATACTGCTCTTTCCTTTGATTTGGTGGGGGAAGATGTACTGGTATCCGGTGCTGGGCCTATTGGCATCATGGCAGCGGCTGTGTGCAAGCATGTTGGTGCCCGTCACATTGTTATCACGGATGTGAATGAGTATCGCCTTGAGCTGGCTAGGAAAATGGGTGTCACTCGTGCCGTGAATGTCAGTAAGGAAAACCTGACAGATGTTATGTCAGAACTGGGTATGACGGAAGGCTTTGATATCGGCTTGGAAATGTCAGGAGCACCACCAGCTTTCCGTACCTTGCTCAATGCCATGAACCATGGTGGGCGTATCGCTTTATTGGGGATCCCGCCTTCTGATATGGCGATTGACTGGAATCAGGTTATTTTCAAGGGGCTGTTTATTAAAGGTATCTACGGACGGGAAATGTTCGAAACATGGTACAAAATGGCGGCATTGATTCAGTCAGGTCTGGATCTGACTCCAATTATCACTCACCAGTTCTCAACAGACGATTACCAGAAAGGCTTTGACATCATGCGTTCAGGGCAATCTGGCAAAGTGATTCTGAATTGGGATTAGCTGATAACATCATATACAGCTTAGTAAAATAGCTGTTAAGAGCCGGAACAGGTGCTGACTGCTTTATGAGCACCTGTTTTATTTTGTGTGGTCTTCTCTTTTATTCCGGTCTTATCTTGCATAGTTTTATCCTTCATAGTCTCGCCCTGTTGTGACTTGATTTGGTCAGTACCATGTCGCTTTTCAAAGTGCTGTTGCAGGATATGAATGATTGCACTGGGAACTAATGTTTCTCCAACCATTTTAAGATATTGCACTCTGGACTCTGATGTTATTCCGGATTTAGTTTTGGATTTCTGAGAATGAATACACTCTTGTTCAGTCTGTTTATCTGGTCGAGTTTGGTTAAGTAATTTGCTGGGAGCTACCAGCTCAATATCATCTGGTAATGTTGCCAATCCTTGCTGTAATGCACGAATCGTTGTTGGGTACGGGTGACCAATTGCGATAGCGGCTCCTTGTTTACGAGCCAGAGCAATAGCACGATTGAGTTGGTGCAGAGTTTCTGCTTCTGTCTGGACATTGTCCAGAAAGACATTCCGGCGGAGTACCTGTATAGGCGTTCCTATTGATGCCTTAGCAACTTGAGTGCTGCCAATGGTTACACTATCCAGAAAATAGAGATGATATTGAGATAGAGCACCCATGACTTTTTTCATACCACTAAGATTCGACGTCATTGCGCTGCCCATATGGTTATTCATACCAGTCGCATAGGGCACTTTCTGTATGGCGTTGCGAATAATGGCTTCAATTTCCTCTTTATTCATCGATGGGTGCAGGGTATTTTTTTCCAACGGTTGTTTGCTAAGCGGTGACATGGGCAGGTGAATTAAGATTTCCCGCCCTTGTTTGTGGGCTTTTTGTGCCATTTCTCTGCCATGTGGTGAGTCAGGCAATACTGCAATTGAGATTGCCGATGGCATTTGTAATATTTTGTTTTCATTGTGAACGCGGTAGCCAAAATCATCAATGACAATAGCCAAACGCGCAGCATGAGCATTCAGAGTAAATAAAAGAACAAAGAGCGGTAATACTTTCCAGAACCGAGTAAGCCGAAAGCGCAGCATTCCAAATAATAGAGTGAATGAATGGAGGCACTGTATTAATAGATGCTGCACGATGGTTTCCCTCTATTATTTTCCTAACCACGGTAACGGATTCACAGCACGTCCCTGACGGCGAATTTCAAAGTACAGTGAAGGCTGCTGCTGCCCACCACTACTTCCTACCAGAGCGATTGGCTGTCCGGCACGGACTTGTTGACCAACGCTGACCAGAGCACTCTGGTTGTACCCGTAAATACTCATATCTCCCTTGCCGTGTTCCACCACGACAACCAGACCATAGCCCTGTAACCAGTCAGCCAGTAATACTCGTCCGTCTGAAATTGCTTTGACTTCCGTTCCTTCCGCTGCGGAAATAACAATACCTTTCCAACGTAATTCGCCCTGTATTGTTTCCCCGAAGCTGTGAATAACTCGGCCCCGAACAGGCCAGATTGCCTGCCCGGCAGGACGGCCAAGTCCACCCGTTCGTGCCATCAACGCACGTTCATCTTCTGTTGGTTTATAGCTTGAGCCTTTTTGTTGGGCTTGTTTCTGCTTGGCAGCAACTTGTGCACGAACACGTGCAGCTTCACGCGCTTCACGCTCTGCACGAGCCTTAGCTTCCCGTTCTGCTTTTGCAATTTTATTGCGTAGGTGAGTTTCGTTTTGCCGAAGTTGAGCCAGACTCTGTTGATCTTTTTTCAATGCGGATTCGAGAGTTGTCAGCGTGTTCTGCCGGGCTGTGCGGGCAACTTCCATTTTTTGTTTTTGTTGTTTTTGGTTGCTGAGTAGCGTTTGCTGCTCATTTTGTTTGCCCTGTTGCAGTTTTTTTTGCTGATTCAGTTTCTCTGTTGTTTCTTGTAGTTTAGCGATAGTCTCTTCACGAGCCTGATTCAGGTAACTGTAATAGGCCAATATACGTTCTTTACGCTGAGCTTCTGGGCCATTCAGCAGTAACTCTAATCCTTGATGATTTCCTTGTCGGAATGCTGCATCCAGTTGGCTGGCAAGCCGTTTACGCTGTTCTTTTTGTTGCATTTGCAGGTGCTGAATATTTTTCGTCAGGGAGGCGATTTCATTCCCCAGTTTGTTCAGATGAAGTTGCGTAGTATGCAGTGAGCGACCGACTTCTGAAATTGTACTTTCTTGCTCCTTGAGCTGGCCAAGGAGTTCTGTACGTTGTTTTTGCTGTTGTTTGACACTTTTCTCTTTTTCAGCAATGTCCTGCTGAATATCTTTGAGCTGGTTTTTATTTTCTGAAATTTGATTGGCAAAGGTACCCGAACAGAAAAAAGCAAACAGTAGGGCACAGAACAGTAAAGCACAGCTACTAAGTTGCCACTGTTTTTGCTTCTTCCGAAAGTTACCACTTTTGAAACCCTGATTATCAGCCATTTGATTCAGTACCTTTCCCCGCTCTACACTAACTATTTATAGTACTTGTCTATTATATGTCTGTTGTGCCCGATTATTTCATGTGAAATTGCCTCTGACCAGAGAGTGGACTATTTTTTTGTCTTCCCGAATCATAATCTAAATTTTAGTGAATTTAGTTCATTTATTATCGAAAATCCTCTATCTGACCAGTTTGGCATGAAATATTTTGGTGGAATATGGCAATCAAGTATTTCATGGGGATTTTTTATTTTTTCTCGAAACTCTCCGCAAAAACTGCATTAGGTTGATGCTAACTGGCTGTAATTGACACAACACACAGGTATACTCTGTTACCTTAAGATTTTTGTTATTAACTAATGGGAGTTGTTGCCCTCCATGCTGCAAGAAATCATGCAATTTATTAGCCGGAACACGATCCTGAGCCTCGTCTGGATTGCCCTGTTAGTGGCTGTTATCGTCCTGACACTAAAAAGTGTGTTCTCCAAGAGTAAAGATATCACTCGGGCACAGGTTATCCATTTCATCAATAAAGAAGATGGTATCGTTGTGGATTTACGCTCCCGTGACGATTTCCGCAGAGGGCATATCATTGGTTCTGTTAATCTGACTCCATCTGAGATTAAAGATAACAATCTGGGTGAGTTGGAAAAACACAAAAAGCAGCCTGTTATTGTTGTTTCTGCGAATGGTCTGGAATCCAAAACACCGGCAGAGAATCTGGTGAAAGCAGGATTTGAACAAGTTTATACCCTGAAAGAGGGAATTGCCGGGTGGACAGGTGAAAACTTACCATTAGCCCGTGGCAAAAAGTAACGAATGTAAATGTAGGCAGTATACTTAGTACTTACATAATCTAGGTTTAATAAGGACATACAAAAGGTAAAAATTATTATGTCAGAACAAAACAACACAGAAATGGCTTTCCAGATCCAACGCGTATACACGAAAGACATTTCTTTCGAAGCCCCTAAAGCGCCTCAAATCTTCCAAGAAGAATGGCAGCCAGAAGTTAAGCTGGATCTGGATACAGCTTCTAGTGAATTGGTTCAGGGAGTTTATGAAGTTGTTCTGCGTGTCACTGTGACGGCGACATTGGGAGAAGAAACTGCGTTCTTGTGTGAAGTTCAACAGGCTGGTATTTTCTCTGTTGATGGCATCGAAGGAACTCAATTGGCTCACTGCTTAGGTGCATACTGCCCGAATATTCTGTTCCCGTATGCCCGTGAATGCATCACCAGTCTGGTAGGCCGTGGTACTTTCCCACAATTGAATCTGGCGCCAGTTAACTTTGATGCTCTGTTCATGAATTATTTGCAGCAACAGACTGATGCCCAGTCTGATGAGGCAACACAGGAAGCCTAATGAATACTGCTTCTATGACAGTTATCGGTGCCGGTTCATACGGCACCGCTTTAGCCATTACACTGGCTCGTAATGGGCATGATGTTGTGCTCTGGGGTCATAACCCCGAACATGTTCACACTTTACAACAAGCCCGTTGTAATCAGGCATTTTTACCGGATGTTTCTTTCCCTGATAGTTTACAGCTTGAAGCTGAGCTGAAGAGTGCTATTTCAGCCAGCCGAAATATCCTGATCGTGGTTCCCAGCCATGTCTTCGGCGATGTTTTACAGCAAATAAAGCCCCACCTACAACCAGATTCCCGCATTGTTTGGGCCACTAAAGGCCTTGAAGCAGAAACTGGTCGTTTATTACAGGATGTGGCACGTGAGATATTAGGCAATGAAATCCCGTTAGCGGTGGTGTCCGGCCCAACATTTGCGAAAGAATTGGCGGCAGGTTTACCGACAGCAATTGCGGTATCTGCGACAACGTCTGAATTTGGCGAAGAACTCCAGCTTCTTTTCCACTGTGGCAAAAGCTTCCGAGTATACAAAAATCCTGATTTTATCGGAGTACAGCTTGGTGGTGCAGTCAAAAACGTGATTGCTATTGGCGCCGGGATCTCTGATGGTATGGGTTTCGGGGCCAATGCCCGCACTGCATTGATAACTCGTGGTCTGGCTGAAATGAGTCGGCTTGGTGTTGCTTTGGGAGCAGACCCTTCCACATTTATGGGCATGGCAGGATTGGGCGACTTAGTACTGACCTGTACTGACAATCAATCCCGTAACCGTCGTTTCGGTATGATGCTGGGGCAGGGCGTTAATGTTGACGCTGCACAGAGTGACATCGGACAGGTTGTTGAAGGTTATCGTAATACCAAAGAGGTTCGGGCACTAGCCAGACGAGTTGGTGTGGAAATGCCGATAACAGAGCAAATCTACCAGATACTATACCGTAACAAAAATGTACTCGAAGCGGCTCAGGCATTATTGGGAAGAGCGACAAGGGATGAAGGAGAAGATTCCCACATTTAAGTTACCCAAAATAGCCATTATAAAAACAATCACATGAGAATGATTGATATGTCTCGAGAAGAACTGAGAGAAGTTTGGGAAAATATAAAAAATGAGGCGAGGTCGCTGGCCGATTGTGAGCCTATGTTAGCCAGCTTTTTCCACGCAACACTACTTAAACATGAAAACCTTGGTAGTGCTTTAAGCTACATGCTGGCAAACAAGCTGGCGACACCAATCATGCCCGCGATTGCGGTCAGAGAAGTTGTTGAAGATGCTTATGGCAGTGAACCAAAGATGATCGAATCGGCAGCGAGTGATATCAAAGCCGTCCGGCTTCGTGACCCCGCCGTAGATAAATACTCCACCCCTCTGCTTTACCTGAAAGGTTTCCATGCACTACAGGGATATCGAATTGCACACTGGCTATGGAAGCAAGACCGCAAAGCGTTGGCCGTTTACATGCAAAACCAGATATCAGTTTCTTTTGGTGTGGATATTCATCCGGCTGCAAGAATTGGTTGCGGCATCATGCTTGACCACGCAACAGGCATTGTTATCGGTGAAACAGCGATTGTTGAAAATGATGTTTCTATCCTGCAATCGGTGACGCTTGGCGGGACTGGGAAAGCATGCGGAGATCGACACCCGAAAGTGCGTGAAGGTGTGATGATTGGTGCTGGAGCTAAGATCCTCGGCAATATCGAAATTGGTCGTGGAGCGAAAATTGGTGCAGGCTCAGTAGTGTTAAGACCTGTTCCACCACACACCACAGTTGCCGGTGTTCCAGCGCGGATTGTTGGTAAACCGGAAAGCGAGAAACCATCTCTGGATATGGACCAGCATTTTAATGGAATGAATAATGGTTTTGAGAATGGGGATGGGATTTAAAACCTCTTCGCTTTTGATAGCACAGAATTAAAAGCATTCAGCGTTGTTAAGCGCTGAGTGCTTATACCCAATGGATTTCGAGTTGCATCGCGGCGGTAAGGGAACTCATCCCCGGGAGCATAGATAACTATGTGACTGGGGTGAGTGAGTGCAGCCAACAAAGAGGCAGTTTGAAAGACGACGGGTATATGTATTAATCCCTCAATAAAGCACCCTGATAACCAAGTTGCCGCCATGCTTCAAACACCACCACCGCCACAGTATTAGAAAGATTCATACTGCGACTATCCGGCAGCATTGGAATTCTTATCTTCTGTTCGGGTGGCATGTTATCCAGCACGTAAGGCGGTAGACCACGAGTTTCTGGCCCAAACATCAGATAATCACTATCACGATAACTCACATTACTGTGTGTTGGAGTACCTTTTGTTGTTAAGGCAAACAAGCGAGCTCCGGAAGGAGATTGTGAATTTACTACGCTTAATCCTTCACTTTCCAGAAATGCTTGGTAATCGTGATGTTGTTTGATATTAGCGAACTCGTGATAATCCAGCCCTGCACGGCGCAGGCGCTTGTCATCCCATGTGAAACCTAAAGGCTGTATTAAATGGAGCTGACAGCCTGTGTTGGCACACAGGCGGATGATATTGCCTGTATTAGGCGGGATTTCTGGTTCGAATAGGACGATGTTTAGCATGGGCGTCTAAGTCTAAATAGTTGCGCATTATAAAAAAATATGAGGCAATTTTATGAACAGGGTCAACAATTTTAAGTAATAAAGAAAAATTAATTGCAAATTGGTTGCCATAAACTTCCAATAGCGTATTTAGCTCATATTCCATTGTATCCTGAGTTCAAGTGATAAAGCGTTGCCAGTGATATTTGGTCTGTTTTCAGATGATTTCAATCAGATTTAGCTCTGGGCTGTAGGTGGGAAGATAAAATAAAAACAGGTTGTGCTTTTGTAACCGGAGATTTCTGATTTCTTCCTCGATCCCATGGTGGATAGGCGCATTATCCAACACTAAAAACGTCAGACGGTTATCCCCTTGTTTGGCAACCTGCTCAAAAAAAATCAATCAAATATGCCTGCGTGATGGTCATGCTTCCAATGATTAGATATTGCGATAAACTTCCTGCTTTTTATTCTGGCTGAGATATGGCTAAAGTTGATGTGGTTTGTCGTTACTGTCATAAAACAGACGAGGTTAAAGGGCCTGGAAAAGGGCGTACTGGGCATCCCCGCTATCACTGCTATCCTTGCCGTAAAACCTTCCAACTGAACTATACCTATTAAGCCTGCCATCCCGGCATGAAAGAGCAAATTATTGATATGACGCAGGTGTCAGGGACACGGCTCGGGTTCTGAAAGTCGGTATTAACACGGTCATTCGTACATTAGAAAACGCACACCAAGACAAGTAACTACGCTGCCGCTTGCGGGCAGTGAGATTCAGATTGTCTGTGAAATAGACAAGCAATGGTCATTTGTCGGTAATAAGAAAAATCAGCGCTGGCTCTGGTATGCCTGGGAGCCGTATAGAAAACGGGTAGTAGCACATGTGTTTGGGGATCGCAGCAGTAAAACGTTGAAAAAGCTGCTGGCACTTCTGTCTCATTTTAATATCCGGTTTTACTGTACAGATGATTATGCCGTTTACGATTGCCTGCCTAAGGAAAAACACCTCACGGGAAAGAAATTTACCCAACGTATCGAGAGAACGAGTCTTACGCTTCGTATCCAGATAAAGAGGCTGAATAGAAAGACAATAGGTTATTCCAAATCCGAAGCGATGCATGACAAAGTGGTAGGTATGTTCATTGAGCGTGAATACTCTATTTCATAACAGACCTAACTATTGGGAACATGACCCATTTTCGAGCAATAGCAACTAAATAGCTTGTCAAAATGGTAGGAGTATCAAAGAAATTCGATCCTAAATTTGCGAAATTTTTGTTCCCAAAACGCAAAATCACAGAAAAAAGGATCGAGTCATGCTCATCATACCACCCACTTAACAAAATGAACGTCGGCAAATGAAAAAAATCATTCAAAAAACATCTGATAAAAATTATGTACGGCGGATCATGGGGATACTTCTACTGGGTAAAACACATTCTGTCCCCCAAGTGGCGAGGATACTTTGTTGCGCCGAATCTTCCGTTTGGCGTTGGCTGAAAAAGTTTAGAGAACAAAGGTGGGCAGACTTACAGAGCTTACTTGCCGGGCGTCATATTCAATGGCATTTAGCTCGTTATCTACCTCTTCTCTATTATTTCTTAGAGCATGCTCCCCAGCAATTTGGCTATATCGGTTCTCGCTGGAGTCTGTCGTTTTTTGTGTTTTTACTCAGAAAATATATGCATATTGCTCTTTCCATCAGCACACTTTACCGTTACTTCTGCAAGCAAGGTATTGTCTGGCGACGAGCGGCCCCGACATTAAAACAATCTGATCCCGAATATGACGAAAAAATGGAGCGTATTACTGAAGGCTTTCTCAGGCTTGCGAAAAACATCCTGTTGTTTATGAAGATGAAGTTGATATTGATTGTAATCCTAAAATTGGCGCTGACTGGTACTTTAAAGGCCAACAAAAACGGATTGTGACACCCGGTCAAAATCAAAAATATTATTTTGCCGGCTGCCTTGATGTCCAAACAGGGAAAGATCGTGTCTACGGGTGACATGAGAAAAAACTCGGATTTATTTATCAATATGTTATGGACTGTTGACGTTTTATCTTCATCATTTATTCAACCCACATGGGTAACCAAATAATGACAAATGCCAGTGTCAATGTGCTGGCGTAATTTCGCGCCAACTTATCGTATCTTGTTGCGGTAATCCCCCCTAAAATCCGGAGTGTCCATAAGTAGAATTTTCTCATACGCTTAATGTAGCAGAGGAGATCGAAATCTTATGAAAAAGTCACGTTTTACTGACAGCCAGATCTTAGCTATTCTGAAACAGGCTGAAGCAGGTACGCCCGTGTCAGAACTGTGTCGTGAACACGGCATAAGCAACGCCAGCTTTTACAAATGGCGAACTAAATATGGGGGAATGGATGCCTCTCTGATGGCTCGTTTGAAAGAGCTGGAAGAAGAGAACCGTCGCCTTAAAAAGATGTATGCTGAAGAACGGCTAAAAGCCGAGATTATTCAGGAAGCCATGGCAAAAAAGTGGTAAAGCCTGCTCAGCGTCGACAGATGGCAAAAGACGCAGTTGAGCATAAATCTATTAGCATTCGCCGTGCGGGCCAGATCTTTAGGGTCAGTGAAAGTAGTTATCACTATAAGGCCCGGTTATCTTCAGAAAATCAGCAGATTGCAGAGTGGTTGCTCAATATCACGGAACAACAACGAAACTGGGGATTTGGGCTGTGTTACCTGTACTTACGCAATGTGAAAGGGTTTCATTGGAACCATAAACGAGTTTATCGGATTTATTGTGAACTGGCCCTGAATAAACGTATAAAGCCCAAAAATCGCTTAAAACGCGAACATCCTGAACCGTTGAAAGTCCCTGACACCCCAAATGAAAGTTGGTCGATGGACTTTATGTACGATCAGTTGTCAGATGGGCGTTCAGTTCGTTTGCTCAATATCATTGATGATTTTAATCGCGAAGCACTCACGATAGAGGTGGATTTTTCATTACCCAGTCACCGTGTAATACGTACGTTGGAGCAGCTGATAGAGTGGCGGGGCAAACCGATTGCAATTCGTTGTGATAACGGTCCCGAATATACCAGCACTGAATTTCAGGTGTGGGCAAAGCAACATAAAATCCAGCTGAATTTTATCCAACCAGGTAAGCCGCAACAGAATGCCTATGTTGAGCGTTACAATCGAACGGTGCGTTATGACTGGCTGGGACAATATCTATTTTCTACCTTGAGTGAATTACAAAATTCGGCGCCAAAATGGCAGTGGTTTTATAATCATGAAAGGCCCAATATGGCATTAGGGGGTTATACCCCGAAGCAGCATTTATTACGCGCTGCGTGAATTCTACTTTTAACCTCCATGAAAAATGGGAGGATTACCTTGCGATTGCACGAAAATGTTTGATTCTGGCAAACGCATTTTCGACTCAATGACGATAACGATATAAACCCTTATCCAGCTTTTTGTCTGGATTTCGATTATTTTTTCGGTAGGGAATAACCGCTGTGGCCCCTTGTTCTTCAATATAAGTTCTGAATGCTTGACTATCGTACCCCTTGTCAGCAATGACAAAATCAGAGGGAGGTGATTGCTCTACCAAACTTTCCGTATGCACCATGTCGTGAGTTTGCCCCTCGGATAATTCAAAATGAACAGGCAGACCGTAACTGTCCACGGCCAAATGGATTTTAGTCGAGCGCCCGCCCCGGCTTTTTCCAATCGCTTCATTCTCCTTTGAAGCCGCGCCTGAACTGTGCTGATGAGCACGAACAATACTGCCATCAATAAACAATCATTCCGTATCAGAATCTTTCGCAAATTCTTTGAATAATGAGTTAAAAACTCCTTTTTTTGACCACACATTAAAACGCTTAAAGACCGTATTCCATTTCCCATATTCATCAGACAGTTTCCGTCAGGGGATCCCGGTTCTCATTCGAAAAAGAATACCTTCCATGATAAGGCGATGCGTTTTTTTATGATAGACAAGCCGGCTTTGTTGCATAAATACAAATAGCTTGTCCCAGACGGGATCTGATAACATGGATCGTGGCATGATAGTTTGGGTGACGAGTTTTTTGGCGCAAATAAGGAGACCAAATTATCATGCCGCTCAATTCTCTTCGAGTCCTTTCAAGCAAACGTCAACACGCCCTAGAAGTATTAAAGCGAACCTATCGTGATGCAGAAATAATGAGTGTGATTTTAGATAACTACGGTATCTATAAAAGTAAAAAGGTCAGAGAATGGCTGTTGAATAATCCCACCGTGACGCTTCTATTTCTTCCGGTCTACTCGCCTTGGTTAAACAAAATAGAACGGTTATGGCAATCACTCCATGAAACAGTGACACGCAATCATTGTTGCCAATTTATGTGGCAGCTTATTCGTAATATGAGAATTTTTTTGAAAAGGACCTCATTAACGACTTGTAAAGAAATGAAAAATATAAGATTCTCATCATTATGACAAACTATTTAGATGCGATAAGCTTGAACGGAATTATGCCAGCATGGTGGCACTGGCATTTATTATTGTTTGGTTGCTAGAGCGAACGGGTCTAAATCATACAGATGAAAAACCCACCGTCAGGACTTTCAGCATGTAATTATTATTCCATCACAATTATTCTGGACAACTACATTATTCATAAAAGTCGGCAAACGCAGATATGGTTAAAGAATAATCATAAATTCAATCTGTTATTCCAACCTGTTTACTCGCCTTGGATTAATATGATTGAGAAACTTTGGCACGCCTTACATGAAACGGTAACCCGCAATCACAAGTGCCGATATATGTGGCAACGTCTCAGGCAGATTAAGCATTTATGAATACAGTATCGCCCTATCCCGGAAATAGGTATGAAATGACAAGAATGTAGCATAATTAGGAACAGCTATTTAGTACATCATTAATTACACCGGACACTAATTTTAGCTACGAAATTTTATAAGTACAATTTTTCATACATTTGAGTGATCGTGTCCCATTTATATCTTCTCATTGCAATTTCTTTCATGGATTTAGAGCAGTTTTCCATTGATACACTAGTTATATTATTCAGCTTGCTAATAAGATCTTGAAAGTCTAAAAAATAGAAAGCATCATTTTCAGTGCTATAGCGGTTAAAACTACAATCAAAAGCAAATATTGGTTTCTCAAAGTGCATGGCCTCAACTAATGAAGGATTAGTTCCTCCAGCAGAATGCCCGTGAATATATCCGACACACCCCTTTCTTAATTCGTAAAGTATATTAATGTCATAAATAGGGTCTAGAATTTCTATATTCTTATATTTACTATATTGGTCTTTTAGTTTTTTTCCATATAAGCTACCATCCCAATTTCCTATAAATTTTAATTTTATATTTTGGGTTGATGAGAAAGCCTTTAATATTAACTCAACATTATTCTCTGGCTCTATTCTACATAATGAAAAAAAGTAATCTTGTGGATAAACAACGGGAGGGGAAATAGGAATTACGTGATCCCCTCCATAAGCTATCACGATACTTTTTTTTCTATATTCCTGTTCTACATAATCAGCAATAGCTTGATTATCTGTTATGATAGTATCTGAGTATTTTACTGCGATAGATTCTGATAATTTTAAGAATTTCCGTGTTAATTTTCCCCATTTATTTCTTTTCCATTCTAAGCCATCTATATTCGTTATTATTTTTGATGTGGATAATGCTTTGTATATAGGAAGGAAAATACAACCAGATACACCTAAAATTAATGTTACTTCTGGTTTTCTTTTTAAACAATATATAAGCGATAATATATCAAAAAATATACTTTTAACGCCATTGGCTTTAATAGGCATATAGATTAATTTAGCATTGTTATGAGTTTTTACTTTAGTGCCATAGGTCATAGACGAGCAAAAAACTTCGTAGTTAAAACTACCAGAGGAAAATAATGTTAAATTTTCTACTAATGTTTCAAAGCCACCATAGCATGCTGGAATTCCAACAATTCCAATTACTGATACCGTTTTCACTGTTTCCTCAAAATAAACGAATAAATGAAATTATTAATTTTCTAAAAAAATATCGAGAGAAAGATACATCTGATAAGTTCTTACATAAACTATAATGCGCCCTTATTTTCTTTAAAAAACAGACAGATTTATTAATTATTTTCTTAAAATCAAAATTTTCTGCGCCTATAACATTATAACTATGCTGTCTATATTTTATTAATTCTACATTGCTATATGTTATACAACCATTTTTTGAAATTAATACTGATATCCATTGATCATGTAAAAAAAACGCTGGCCTAGAGTATAGGGTTTCTATTTTTTTTACTTCTTTCGTAAATGCCATAGTACACCCCGTAACCATACTATTGCAAAGAAAGTTACTCCAGAGATTGAATAAAGAGGGCTTTATTTTTTGCAATTCCCATAATGAAATATTTAGATACTTACCTGTATCATTCACTAAAGATAAATTGCTAAAAAATAATATGGGTTTTTTACCAAAATCTTTATGAGAAATCAAGGATTGTACAGATATAGAAATTTTATTTTCATGCCATATATCATCTTGATCGCAAAATAAATAAATGTCTGCATCAACCTCTTTTAGTAAGTATAAAAAACTATCTGACGCTCCTAAGTTATTTAACACAGTTTCATTTTTTTTAAAAAAATTTGGATATTGATTGCAATATTGATTAATGATGTTTGCAGAATTATCGCTAGAGCCGTCATCACGTAAAATGACATCGACTTCATAATTATCAATGTTTTTTTGTTGTAATAAGGATAGTAATTGTTCCTCTAAATGAGACTCACCGTTATATACAGATAGCAAAATAGAGACTTTAAGATGCATCTTTTGTTTAACCTTTATGATCTATTTTTAATATTTTAAGGTGTTTTTTTGAAAGTATGTAAAAAAGTAGAAAGAATGTCACCCCATATGGAGAAATGAAGTAAACGTCTTTGCAGTTCAATAATAATATAGATAGAAGAAAGAATAATACTAATTTATCACATGATTTATAACTTAATGAAATTAAGAATAAAAAATAAAATAAAAAGAGTGTTATTCCAATAATTCCAGAGCTGACCAATAAACGGATAAATCCTAAGTCAGAGTTAACGCTTAAAAAGGAAATTTTATCGCCAATAATGAAATTATTAGGAAAAAATATGTGATTTATAACACCGTTAACTGAGGAGTCTATATTATCACTTCTGGCTAATAAATTTTTTATAAATCCAAATGCCCAATTTTTTATCCATTCATACTGCCCTAGATCTGTATATGAGAGAGTTAATACTCCTATTGCGCATATCGAAATTAAAATTAATAGCCTTATTCTCAATTTAATAGAACACATTATAAAAAATAAAGTAACTATTAAAATTCCTGCTCTACCACTTAATACGATTGCGGTGAATATTATTATACCTTTGAATAAGAAAGATGAAAAATTAATTTTTTCTATAAGAAAATTATGAATTAACAAACAAAGGCCAAACGCATGTAGTACTGATACATATGAAAAAGCATCAAATGCAAAACCTGGATATCGAGGAATGGGATATTCAAAGACTCTTGGATTAGTTTCTATTATAGAGTAGAAAAAGTCTAAGTTCATTAATTTTAAATTCAACATTATTATTATTATTGAGTTTAATACAATAACGTTTATAATTTTATTTTCAAAAGCCACTTGATCTATAGAATATTCTTTAGCTTTATTAACAATATACAAAGAGGTATAATAGATAAAGAATAACAATGTAAATAAAATTATCAGTCTATAACTGATAGCTTCTTCATTATTTTTATATAAGCCAATTGAAATGACAATAACTATAGATGCTAATATTAGGAATAACAAAGGATAAGAAAATCTTTTTTTTGGATATTTTAAAAGATAAATAACTGTTGCACTAAATAATAGTGGGTATAATGTCGGTAATACTATACTATTTCCTATATTTAGATAAGGGAATAGAAGGGATAAGAATATTAAAGAATAAATATGAAAATTTTCATATAGTGTTTTTTTATTTATTTTTTTCATTTTGTTACCGATTAATTATCATTTTATAGACTGATGATAAAATATTCTTAACTTTAATGAATAAAATTACGTCAATGTAAGTAAGGTACGAATTTATTTTTTTATCTGACTTGATGTTTAATATTTTTGTGTAATAAATACATCTTCGTGTAAAGAAGAAGATTTTTTTATTTTTATGGATTTTCTTATATAAATTTAAAAAGTCATTGGTTAATATCGGATTGTTAGATGTGGAAACTCCAGTTGTATCATATTTGATGACTTTTTTTTCTAGGAAAAATATTTTTTCTTTATTTAATAATGCATTAATGTAAAATGGAAAATCTTCTAATAATTTATAATTTTCATCAAATAAGCCAAATTTGGAGAAAATATTTCGTCTATAATATGTAGATGCTCCAGAAATAATATTTCCTCCTAATAATAAATAGTTGATTAATGCACTTGAAGATGATCGCTTTAGCCAAAAAACTCCTAATTTTCTGGGTAATATATTTTCTATATTTTCTGATATTATTACTCTCTTTCCAGTTACAATATTATATTGGGGGTAAGTGACGAATGTTTCTATTATTTCCTCTAAGGTTCTATTGTTATAAAATGCATCTCCTGAGGATAAGGGAACTATGATATCTCCTTTGCTGATTTTTATTGCATTATTGAAAGATTTCACAGTGCCTACATTTTTTTTATTCTGAATTATTTTAACTGATATGTTTTTATAGCACATGGGTATGAGACTTTCTATATGTTTTTTATCAAAGTCATCTGTTCCATCATCAACAATTAAATATTCAATATGTAATTTTTCATGATCAAATTTTTGGCTAAATACTGAATCTATAGTGGTGTTCAAAATTCGCCAATTTTTATACGTAAGAGATATAATCGTAATATTGCTTATCATAGTAACTGCTTAATCCCAGATGATCCATTCAGATTTTTTTAAAGAGAATACGTGAATTAATTTCTTGTTAAAAATATTATTTATACACCAAATTAAATTAAATTGATTTGATGTATAAATATTTCAACGAAATTGCATAATGGGTAAAATAATTTGGGTGATTATTCTATCTTTATACTCAAATGTATTACCTTCAGTTTTTTATCTAAAATAAATACAACACAGATCTAAAAATTAATACTTTTTTAGTGAAAAATTTAATTTTCTGTAAAGTGATTATTCTTAATAATTAAATCGTCTAAACTATTAGAAAGTCTATCTTTATCTGACAAAATAATTTCTTTTGTATCGAGAGGCCAGGTGATATTTAATTTTTTGTCGTTCCATAAGATGGAACTTTCGCTTTCAGGGTGGTATAAATTAGTGGCTTTATATAAGAATTCTGCTGTATCACTTAAGCAAATAAACCCATGAGCAAAACCTTCTGGTATCCATAATTGTCGTTTATTTTCTGCAGAGAGATTTACACCTACCCATTGACCAAAAGTAGGTGAACTTTTTCTAATATCGACCGCTATATCAAATACTTCTCCTAATATACAACGAACAAGTTTTCCTTGCTCATATGGTTTTTTTTGAAAATGTAGTCCTCTTAGTACACCTCTAGTGGATTTCGAGTGGTTATCTTGTACAAAATTAACTGGATAACCCACTATTTCTTCAAAAGTTTTTTGATTAAAGCTCTCAAAGAAAAAACCGCGGTTATCTTTAAATACTTTTGGTTCAAAAATTAAAACATCTGGAATTTTAGTTTTTATTAAATTCATTTTATTTTTCATTAACCATATTTAATAGGTATTTACCATAGGTATTTTTTGATAAAGGTTTAGCTAATTTTTTTAGTTGTTCTGTATCTATAAAGCCTTTCCTATAAGCAATTTCCTCAGGACAAGAAACTTTTAGCCCTTGGCGTTCTTCTATAGTTTGAATGAAATTACTTGCTTCTATTAGACTTTGATGAGTTCCTGTATCTAACCAAGCATAACCACGCCCCATCATAGCTACTGATAATTCATTTTTTTCAAGATAGAGGCGATTGATATCGGTTATTTCAAGTTCACCACGCTCAGAAGGAGTAAGATTCTTAGCCATTTCTACCACGCAGTTGTCGTAGAAATAAAGCCCAGTAACTGCGTAATTACTTTTAGGCTTCAATGGCTTTTCTTCCAGTGAGATAGCTTTTCCTTCTGAGTTAAATTCCACGACACCATAACGTTCAGGGTCATGTACGTGGTAAGCAAAGACTGTTGCACCATGACTTTTTTCAGAAGCCTGTTCTAACTGTTTTTGTAAGTCGTGACCATAGAAAATATTATCACCTAATACAAGGGCACAGCTATCTTCCCCAATAAACTCTTCAGCCAAGATAAAGGCTTGAGCTAAGCCATCGGGGCTTGGTTGTACTTTGTATTGAAGATTAAGCCCCCACTGACTACCATCTCCCAGTAAGTGCTCAAATCTCGGAGTGTCTTGGGGCGTACTGATAATCAGAATATCCCGAATTCCAGCTAACATTAATGTGCTTAATGGATAATAAATCATCGGCTTGTCATAGATAGGTAATAACTGCTTACTTATAGACATGGTGACAGGATAAAGGCGAGTACCAGATCCGCCCGCCAGAATAATACCTTTGCGTGTTGTCATATTGATTATTGCGTATTGTAAAATGAAAAGAAAATCAGCGGGCTGATTTATTGTTCCAGAATTTCGGCTAGCATGCGATCAACGCCTACTTTCCAGTCAGGCAGTATTAGATCGAAAGATCTCTGAAATTTGTCAGTATTGAGCCGAGAATTATATGGGCGTTTTGCTGGTGTCGGGAATGCGGAAGTGAGTACTGGTTTAATTTCTTTGACAACGAATTCAAAGCGAGTCTGTTTTGCACGTTCAAATACATATTGAGCATATTCAAACCATGTAGTCTCACCTGATGCGATTAAATGATATAACCCGGCTAATTCTGGTTTTTGTTGTGTTGTCCGAATCGCATGAGCAGTACAATCTGCCAGCAATTCAGCGCCTGTTGGCGCTCCGAATTGATCATTGATGATAGAAAGCGTGTCTCGTTCTTTGCCTAGTTTTAGAATTGTCTTGGCAAAGTTAGCACCACGAGCAGCATAAACCCAGCTGGTTCGGAAAATAAGATGTTTTTTACAATGGGATTGTACGGCAATTTCACCTGCGAGCTTGGTTTCGCCATAGACATTAAGAGGAGAGGGCGTATCATTTTCATCCCAAGGCTTCTCTCCGCCGCCATTAAATACATAATCAGTAGAGTAATGTATCAACCAAGCACTTAGTTTTTGTGCTTCTTTGGCTATAGCTTCTACACTATGTGAATTTAACAGTTCAGCTAATTCTCGTTCTGACTCTGCTTTATCTACTGCAGTATGTGCAGCTGCATTGACTATTACATCAGGCTTAAGTATTCGAATAGTATTTGCAATACCCTCTGGATTGCTGAAATCTCCGCAGTAATCACTTGACTTCACATCAAGTGCTGTTACCTTTCCCAAAGGTGCTAAAGCACGTTGTAACTCCCAGCCTACCTGTCCGTTTTTACCAAACAAGAGAATGTGCATTATTGATTTTCCCCATAATGTTGGTTAACCCAAGATTGATAGGTACCGCTTTTCACATTTTGAACCCAAGCCTGGTTATTCAAATACCAACTAATGGTTTTACGGATTCCTCCCTCAAAGGTTTCTTGTGGTATCCAGCCTAAATCACAGCTAATTTTGCTGGCATCAATGGCATAACGGCGATCATGCCCGGGGCGATCTGCTACGTAAGTAATTTGATCCTGATAGGAACCTTGAGATTTTGGTTTGAATTCATCAAGGAATTTACAAATGGTGCGCACTACTTCAATATTTTTTTTCTCGTTGTGCCCACCAATATTATATGTTTCACCATTTTTACCTGTGCTAACCACTAAGTGCAGTGCTCTTGCATGATCTTCAACATATAACCAGTCCCGAATTTGATCCCCTTTACCATAGATAGGTAGTGGCTTTCCATCTAATGCGTTTAGGATAACCAAAGGAATTAATTTTTCTGGAAAATGATAAGGTCCATAATTGTTGGAACAGTTAGTAACAATCGTTGGTAGGCCATAAGTTCTGTGCCAAGCTCTGACTAAGTGATCACTGGATGCTTTTGATGCCGAATATGGGCTGCTTGGAGTATAAGGTGTTTTTTCAGTAAATAAAGGAAGGAAAGAATGTTCTGTACACTCGTCTGGATGAGGTAAATCGCCATAGACTTCATCAGTTGAAATATGATGAAAAACGAAAGCATTTTTTTTGTTTTCGGGTAATTGTTGCCAGTAATTTCTGGTGGCCTCTAGAAGAGTGTAAGTACCAATTATATTGGTTTCAATAAAATCACTGGGGCCACTAATTGAACGATCTACATGACTTTCTGCAGCCAAGTGCATCACTGCATCAGGTTGGTACTTTTCTAATATGCGGTCAAGTGCATTACGATCACAAATATCGGTCTTTTCGAAAGAATAACGTGAGCTATGCTCAATTTCTTTGAGGGATTCTAAATTACCTGCATAAGTCAGTTTATCGACATTGATAACACTATCATCGGTGCTGTTAATTATATGTCGAATTAAGGCAGAACCAATAAAGCCTGCCCCACCAGTGACTAAAATTTTCATTTGTAATTTTCTTTGAGTTGATAAAAATTAGATGGATAAAAATATTATTTAATAATTATATGAAAAATAATATTTTTATTATTGGTTTCTTCTTAGATAAAAGTACATGATGTAAACCATGCATAAAAAATACATAAAATACTGCATGAAATAAGCATAGCTCATACCAATTAAACCATATTTATCTACAAGATAATATGATGCTATTAAGAATAAAATGCCAAATATTATTTCAGTAAAAATGAATATTTTTGTCATGGCTTTTGCTAACATTATATATGACAATAACCATGATGCAATTTTAAATATGTCACCTATCAGTTGCCATAAAAATAAACTTCTCATTTCGATGAAATCGTTAGTAAATAAAAGTTCTATGATTTGATCTCTAAGTGAAAAAATTAATAGAGCGCATCCTATTGCTATAGGAATTATTAATTTATATCCATTTTTAATTTCACGAATTAATTCAGAGTTATTGTCTATTTCCGATAGTCTGGGGAGGTAATAAGTACTTAGAGCTGTGGTAATTACTATTAAGTATGTGCTTGATATATAAAATATACCTTGCCAATAACCAGCTTGATTCCAACCAACAGTACTTCCTAAGTAATTTCTAATAATTAAATGTGATAAAGGAACCATTATTGCAGAGGTTATAGCCATAGCTGAATAGGCCATCAATTTTTTTGCAATAGTTTTATTAAATCCACCAATAAAGTATTTCCATTTTATTAGAGGGTGTTTTCTTAGAAGAAATAATGTTATTATTAATATCACAGATTGGTTTGTAGTTAGAGCGATTAAAGCTCCATTCAACCCAAAACTAATGACCAAAATGCTGGTAAATATCAATGCATAAATACTTTGTGTGATATTTATTTTTATATAATCTCTAATTTCCTTTAATCCATTTAATATAGAAAGTAATAATCCATTTAATACAAAAAGGATAATAGTCAATCCAAAAATAATAAATATAAATTTGAATTGGGGATTAGCTAAAATTTTTTCTGAGAAGATAGTGGAAAAGGAAATTAAGGTTATACCAACAATAATTGAACTAGCTAAGCTGATTTTCCCTGCTGTGCTGAATAAGATAGGTAATTTATGGCTTTTTTCACCGTACTCCGCTGTATATTTTACAACACCACTGTTAATTGCACCTTGTGCAGCAATAAGAACAACTTGGCTAAAACTTTGAAACTGACCAATAATTGCAAGGCCTGCAGGACCTATATAGACAGAAATAGCCTTATTTATTACTAAGCCTGAAAGCATCTTAAAAAATGTTGCTATCAGGCTTAAAATAGAAGTTTTTATTAATGTCATTATTAAATCGAAAAGCTATTACAAACAGTTATAATTTTATTAATTTCATCCTGAGTCATCGTTGGTCCTATCGGGAGGCTCAATAATTCATTATGAATCCTCTCAGTTATAGGAAGACTCATAGAATTAAATTGACTATATGCCTGTTGCTTATGTGGAGGGATTGGATAATGAATTAATGTTTGAATACCATTATCAGATAAATATTTTTGTAATAAATCTCTTTCAGAGCAGGATACTACGAATAGATGCCAAACATGGCCATTTGGATTATTTCTATATTTAATAGGATATTTTGGAAGTTTAATTAAAGGATTATTAATTTTTTCTAAGTACTCTGATGCAATTGCCTGTCTGATTTCTGTTTCTTTATCTAGGTACTGTAATTTAACTGCTAAAATAGCAGCTTGAATTTCATCTAAACGACTATTTACACCCTGATATAAGTTTACGTATTTTTCATGTGAACCATAGTTTCTGAGTGCAAGTAATGTTTCCATCAGTTCATTATCATTTGTTGTTATCGCACCAGCGTCACCTAATGCTCCAAGATTTTTTCCGGGATAAAAGCTAAAACCAGCCGCATGTCCCCAATTACCTGCTTTTTTACCATCAATACTTGCCCCATGTGCCTGAGCGCAGTCCTCAAGTACCAATAAATTGTGTTTTTCAGCAAGTGTCATAATTTCTGGCATTAATGATATTTGCCCATATAAATGCACTGGTAAAATAACTTTGGTTTTATTTGTGATTGCAGCTTTTACATTATTAATAGATAAGTTATACGTATTAGGATCTGGTTCAATAAAAACAGGAACTAAATTATTTTCGGTGATAGCTAATACTGATGCGATATATGTATTAGCTTGAACAATAACTTCATCTCCAGCTTTTAGTCTGCCAAGCTCCTTCCAGGCTCTAAATACTAAAGTCAATGCATCTAGGCCATTTGCTACACCAATAGTATATTTTGTATTGCAATATTCAGAGAATTTTTTCTCAAAGTTATCTAGTTCTTTTCCCATAATATACCAACCAGATTCAATAACTTTTGAAAATGCTTCTTGTATTTCTAGTTGATATTTATTATTAATTTCTTTTAGATCAAAAAATTTTATCATGACACATCCTAAATACACGAAAGAAAATTATTATATTTTAAATATTTAATTATATAAATTTATTATATATATTTGATATTTTGTTATAGTCTTCATTTTGATATGTGAAGTAATAATTAAGGTCATCCTCATTGATTATTTTAGCACCTAATTTTTTATGGAAACTAATCACTTTTTCATTTTCTTTTCTTACATCAAAGTGACTTTGCTCAAAATTTTTTTCATCGAAAGCAAATTTATAAACTAATAAAGCGCTTTCGATAGCCGAATTTGGAGTTTTATTTTCTGTTAAAATCCAACTACCCCAACAGAAAGATTTAGGATTATCTTTGAAATCATATAATCTGACTGTTCCTATATCAATGTTATTATCAATTCTTTTTATCTTAAAATAATACTCTAAATTTTCCTTTTCTCTTTTTTTATATTTTTTAATCCAATTTAATTGATCTATTATATTACCATCTGTTTTTGATAGATATTTATTGAGTTTGTTATTATTTCTTAAGCTATAGATAAAACTAGCATCATCTTCACTAACTAATTTAAGAAAAATAGAACGGCCAAATAGTTTTTTTTCATTGTTCACTTTTTTTTTCTCTTAAAAATTCATTATAATTACGAATATAATCTTCCTCATTATAATATTCACTTGCTAAAACCATTAACACACAATCAGGTGAAAAATCGTGCATTTCTCTCCATATAAATGAATCTATAAAAATGCCTTTTTGTGCATTATCGAGAACTATATCTTCTTTTTTATTTCCATTATCTAACACAATCCGGCAACTTCCACTGATGGAAATTAATATTTGTTTTAGTTCCTTATGTGCGTGAAACCCTCTGGCAACTCCTGCTTTAGTATTAAAAATATAATAAACACGTTTTATTTCAAATGGTATATTTTTATTACCTTCTAACGAAATAAGTTGACCCCTATCATCGCCTAAAGAATTAAATTCTATTGCTTTTATTATACTCATATTTTCCTCTAAAAAAGAGACTGTAAATATTTTCCATATCCATTTTTAGACATAGTGTTGGCGATGTTAATAATATCATTTTCTCTAAGCCAACCATTACGCCATGCAATCTCTTCCAAACAAGCTATTTTAAAACCTTGCCGTTTTTCAATAGTTTCAACAAAGGTTGTGGCCTCTAAAAGACTGTCATGTGTGCCTGTATCTAACCACGTAAAACCACGCCCAAGTAATTCTACTTCTAAGGTACCATCTTCAAGATACATTTGGTTAATAGATGTAATTTCTAACTCACCTCTATTTTGTACGATTGCCATAATATTGTGTGTAGTATTATGAATTAATTTTTTAATTTAATTTAATTTAATTTAATTTAATTTATATAAGATCTGATTTTTATATTTTCTGTCCATTCTTTATTATCCAGATACCACTCAACTGTTTTCTTAATACCTGATTCAAATGTTTCAAGTGGTGCCCAATTTAACTCAGATTTGATTTTTGTTGCATCAATAGCATAACGGCGATCATGTCCTGGTCGATCAGAAACAAATGTAATTTGCTTTGTGTATGAAGTCTCTTTAGGAATTAATTTATCCAAAATTTGGCAAATTTTTTCGACAACTTCAAAATTAGTCTTTTCATTATGACCACCAATATTATACGTTTCCCCACTTTTACCTGAGCTAACAACTAAATGTAATGCTCTGGCATGATCTTCAACATATAACCAATCTCGGATTTGGTCTCCTTTACCATAAATGGGCAATGGCTTTCCTTCTAATGCATTCAGAATAACAAGAGGGATTAATTTTTCCGGGAAATGGTAAGGACCATAATTGTTGGAGCAGTTGGTTACTATGGCTGGTAATCCATAGGTCCTGTGCCAAGCTCTCACTAAATGATCACTGGATGCTTTTGAAGCAGAGTATGGGCTACTTGGGGTATAGGCAGTTTTTTCAGTAAATAAAGGAAGGGAAGAATCTTCTGTACACTCGTCTGGATGTGGTAGGTCACCGTATACTTCATCGGTTGAAATGTGGTGAAAAAGGAATGAATTCTTTTTGTTTTCGGGCAATTGCTGCCAATAATTTCTGGTAGCCTCTAGAAGAGTATAAGTACCAATAATATTGGTTTCAATAAAATCATTAGGACCACTAATTGAACGATCTACATGGCTTTCTGCAGCCAGATGCATCACTGCATCAGGTTGGTGTTTTTCTAATATGTTATCAAGCGCATTACGATCACAAATATCGGCTTTTTCGAAAGAATAACGTGGGATATGGTCAATTTCTTTGAGGGATTCTAAATTGCCTGCATAAGTGAGTTTATCAACATTGATAACGCTATCATTAGTATGATTTATAATATGCCGAATCAATGCAGAGCCGATGAAGCCTGCTCCACCAGTAACTAGAATTTTCATTTTTACGTTTTCAGTTGAATTTAATGATGCGGAATTGGAAAGGGAGGGCTAAAGAATATATAATCTGGCTTTGAAATAAGCTACCGCACTAGGTTATGGCTCCCAGAGTGCCTATTATTTTGGAATTGGTAAAGCCTATCTTATTAAGATAAAACAAGTTTATCTCTTAACAAAAATAATCATATTAACAATTTGTGTTAAGCAGCGACGAGATTAGTCCCTCAACGCCTCAAGGTCAAGTATAATAATCTTTTTTCTTTAATTATTACATGCTGTTATTAGCTGAATTTTAGTCAGGTCACTATCTATCTCCCATGTAACGGCAACCAAATCACCAGTCTAAGCCCACCTAAAGAGCTATCCTCTGCCTTAACCCAGCCCCGATGTTGTTCCACCGCAGTTTCAACTATCGCCAGCCCTAAACCTGTTCCACCTGATTCTCTATCCCTCGCTTCATCTGTCCGATAAAACGGGCGAAAGATGTGCTCACGGTCTTCAGGACTGACTCCCGGACCATCGTCATCAACGGTAATCGTTACTCCGTGATTATCAGCTTTAAATGCAACAGCGATATGGCTTATGGAGTAGCGGACGGCATTGCGGACGATGTTTTCTAGTGCACTACCGAGTACTGCTGGGTTACAGTAGATAATCCATGGGCCGGGTGGTGAAACGATATCCAGAGTTTTGTTCATCTGTTCGACTTCAAATTTGGCATTTTCCAGTATGTCATTCCAGATCTTGTTAGCCTTGATGTTTTCGCGCAGTAGTTCGTTCTTATGCTGGTTACGGGAAAGTACCAGTAGGTCGTTAATCATGCTATCCAGTAACTGTGCTTCTGTTTCAATGCGCTCCAGTTCTTTACTTTCTCCGTGACGGCGGCGCAATAATGCTGTGGCGAGCTGTAAACGGGTAAGGGGAGTGCGTAATTCATGTGAAATATCGGAGATGAGACGTTGCTGAGCGGTCACCATCCTTTCTAATGCACTAATCATCTGGTTAAAGCTGCTGCCGGCTGCCAGAAATTCCTGTGGGCCTGATTCCAGTTCTGGATGTTGTTTCAAATTACCTTTTGCTACCTGATCTGCTGCATTTTTTAGTTTACGCGCGGGTCTTGCTAAACTCCACGCCAGCCATAAGAGCAGTGGTGCGCTGATGAGCATGGTGGCAGCTGGTAACAGAAGAGGGCGATCAAACATCAGGTTGATAAAGTCTGATTGTGGGCTGCTTGTCGGGCGAAGAAGGTAGAGATGATAGTAATCTTCACCATCTCGTATTGAAAAGGGTCCCATTATTTCGACACGACCATATTTTTTCTTTTTAGGGTGGTCGGAGTTATCGGATTGCCCCATAAAATTGCGTACGAGCTGCGTATCGCGTTTCTCAGTACTGATAACGCGTCCTTCTCCGGTTGCGAGAAATAAGCGTTGGTCGGGTGGCACCCATTTGACTATGGCGCGATCCAGCCTTAACCACCAGAACAGATCACTGGGTGGATGTCGGGTTAATTCTGCTTCAATATGTCTGGCTAACTGATTTCCCTGATGGTACTCACTATCTAATAGCGGAGTTAATTGCCGGGAATCCAGCTTAGGCACCATCAGAGCCACCATCAGAACAAGTGCCAGTGTCAGCCAGAAGATTGCAAATATACGGGCTGTTAAGCTATTAATCATTTCTCTGAAACCATTAAGTATCCACGCCCACGTAGTGTTTTGAACCAGGGTAATTCATCAGTCCGGTTAGGTAATTTACGTCGAAGGTTAGAAATATGCATATCTATGGCTCTGTCAAAAGGTGTTAGTCGTTTCCCTAATACTTCTTGACTCAAATGCTCACGAGAAACAACTTGCCCAATATGTTGAGCTAACAAATAGAGAAGTGTGAATTCTGTACCGGTTAAATCCAGAATATCGCCGTTAAAACTGGCTTCCTGACGTCCGGGATTGAGTTGTAGCTTATCGATTTCCAGTATAGGTGTACTGTTATCGGCTTGTTGTTCACTCCAGTTGGAGCGACGTAAAATCGCGCGTATACGGGCTACCAGTTCGCGATCGTTAAATGGTTTGGGTAAGTAATCATCTGCACCTAGTTCTAGCCCCAGAACACGATCTAGGTCGCTTCCTCTCGCTGTTAACATAATAACGGGAGTCTGATGATATTGACGCAGCTCTTTCAGGGTTTCAATGCCATTTTTGCGCGGCATCATAATATCCAGCAGAAGAAGGTCAATTGAAGAGTCAATAAATTGTAATGCCTGTTCACCATCATGGGCGATAACCACATTGAACCCTTCCATCTCAAGTAGTTCTTTCAATAAAGCTGTCAGTTCGCGGTCATCATCAACTAATAATATCTTATGCATTCATTCTTCCTCCGAGAGCAAAATACGATAACAAATTTTGCTATTCCATGACTTTACGTTCTTTTACATGCTCTGACGCTAGTTTGCAGCCGTGGGGCTATATTACCTGCACTGAATCGAATAGTGCTATTCGATAAAGTAAGGAATTACCAAAAATGCGTAAAATAGCAATGTTAGCTTTAGCATCGATACCCGTTCTTGGAACGATGATGGTTCTAGTTAAAACTGTTGATACGTGTAACGACTCTGAGGTTGATTCGTCGCTTTGTCTGCCATACGACAACAGTGATTCTGGCAACTCTCTGCATAACTATAACTATAGTTGTGTCTTTGGGGGAATCATATTATGAAAAGCAGCGATAGCTGAGTGAGTTCTGGCGAAAAAACAGTATCTGCATGAGTACATGAGTAATTAATAACGAATATGCAGACAGAACATCAGGAGACATACCGTCTTTTGATAGCAAAGAATTTTGATGAAGTTTCGCTTAGAGTGCAGCTTGAAAAAATAGCAAAATATAATGTTGATATCGGTGTAGAAATTTGCGCGTATTCGCAATCAGATTCTGACACCTGAGAAAGAAAAACAACATCATAGATGCTATCAGGCATGAAATACCCAGTATTTGCATTGGTGTTGTTATAACTATCTATAGAACAGCATCAATAACGATTTTCCTTGCCATAGACACCATCCCTGTCTTTCAGCCCCGTTTCGGGGCTTTTTTTTATCATCAATTGTGGATTCTAGATTGTTGACTTAAACTCAGCATTCAGCCCGATTCTCTACCTCATCGATAAATTATAAGATTAGTTGCTTTTATGAAGAAAATTGTTTTTATTGCTCCTGAGTTTCACTCTATCCCTCCAAATTATGCAGCCGCGGTGGAATGGTGGATTTATAATGTCGCTAAGGTAATGAGAAGTAATAATTCAGTTATCTGTAAGCGAGAGAAATCAGAGAATCCTATTGAAAGAATTAGTGATTACTCTTCAATCAACAGGATATATACTAGCGCGCTTTATAAGCGAATTTTTAGGAAATGGTCTCGTTTAGACCCTTATCCTTATGCTAAGCGGGTTGTGGATATGGTTTCTCATAATCAAGAGTATGGCAATAAACCCATCTTGATTATTCAGAACTCTGTTGCTCTTTATGATGCTGTTAAGCAGTATTATCCCGAAGAATTGATGGTACTTCATCTACATAATAGGCATAGTGCTACTACTTTGGGAACTCAGACTAAGCTCATCACTCCAAGCCATTCGTTAGCTAACTTTTTCCATACCGAAGCAAGATTAGAGAATATTAAAGTTGTACCAAATGGCATTGATAAAATGCTTTATATGCAAGAAAGCAACTGGAATAGAGAAAAGTTTGGCCTAAAAGAGGCTGCAAAGGTCATTTTGTATGCAGGACGGTTAGATAAGAGAAAAGGTGTGCTTGAATTAATGGAAGCAGTGTCCTTACTACATAAAAAAGATTCGCAATTTACGCTTTTATTAGTTGGAGAGCATACAAAAGTTACAAAAGGCGAGCGTGAGATTTATCGTAAAAAAGTGCTCAATAAGGCGCTGGACATGAAAGAATGCTGTGTTTTGGCTGGTAATATTCCTCCGGCAAATATGCATCAAGTTTATTCGCTAGCTGATTTAACGGTTGTACCATCATTAGGTGAGGAAGCATTTTGTATGGTTGCTCTAGAATCAATGGCGAGTGGTATACCAGTTTTGGTTAGCCCAAGAGGAGGGATTAAAGAGTTTGTAATCCCTGAAAATACAGGTTTCTTACTGCAAGAACCATTATCCTCTGAGAGTATAGCTCAGGATATTTCAGATACGTTGTTAGACGGTAGATTGCAAGAGATTACTGAAAAAGGTAGAGAAGTGGCTCTCACAAACTACGATTGGCATAATGTCAGTGAGTCTTTAATTGATGTATTGTCTGAATGGTTTTAATTTTTTGATTTTACAGGCTATTCTTCTTGATAGCCTGTATGTTCTTGACGTTTAACTTCTATTTATTTTATTCAACCTTTTCTGGCAGAGTGTTATCAGTAAACCGAGATAAATACCTAAGATGTTTAAGTGAACGCTTTCAAAATTTCCTCTTATAACAAAATATCCAAAGAAAGAAATAAATAAAATTAATGCGGCTTGCTTATAGTTGTCATTATCGAGCATCCATTGTTTGCCTGATTGTTTTAGGTAGGTAAATATTAGAAACAGTAAAGCTCCAAATCCTAATATTCCGGCAGCAAACCAGATTGTTAGGAAAATATTGTGAGGGCCAATAGAATACTTAGCTATCCACTCCGGATAATTTTTAGCATTATCATTATAAATCTGGTCGTAGATCTTGTTACCAGCCCCATAGCCCTTGAGCGGATTCTCCAGAATTAAGGTGAGGGCTGAGCCTTGTGTGCCATTGTGATATCGATTACTGCTATCAGTTTGAGTTAGCTTATAATTTAAGGTTGCGTCTTGAGCTAGATAATTATGTTCAATAGCAAATAAAGCTGCATAAATAACAACGATACTTGCGAACAATGTTTTCCAGTTTTTATTCATCAGTATCATCATGAAAAACATAACGAAAACAGCCAGCCAAGCCCCTCTTGCCAGTGTTCCCAGCAGCACAAAAGATACAGATAAAATCAGTAAAATCGTCAGCGCTAGGCGGATATAATTCTGAGGTTTTTGAAAATGCCAGAGAGCGACTAAGGCAGGGAAGAAGAAGACGATACCATCAGATACACTACGGTGATTATAGTTAGTGAAAGGCATAATGCCGTTTTGATAGTCTTGATAAAACAGGTACATCTCTTTCACTGTGATAAATAGTAATCCAAGCAGAAATGAGCCGATGATCATTTTCTGGATTTTCAATTTATCCGTTTGGCTTAGCGCTAAAGTAATCAGTATGGCAGAAAGTACTACGTCTCTAAAAAAAGGTGTTTTTATCTCATGAAAGCTGAGTTTTGGGTCAGGAGAGATAATGACGGAATAAATCGTGGTTAGCGTGAATATTCCCAAAGCCAATACAAGATTATTCTTCAGTGCAGCAAGACATCCCTTAGGGTTTTTTATGATCCAGTAGAGCGCAGCCAGTGCTATCAAAGCAAAGAACAAGTTTTTATAACGGGTAACGCCTGTAACGTAGACGAGTGAAATGTACCCTCCTACGAAAAACGTACTCCAAGATAAATGATTTCTGATTGTTTCTTTAAACATAATCATACCTGAACAAACACGGATTTTAGCGAATATTCTCTATTATTTTAGGCTTTGAGGCACGAATAAATAACAGGGCGATCATGTAAATTCCGTCAGGCAGGCATTGTAAGCAGTAAATTAGGGGGTATTTCAGTTCCTGTTTTAAGTTATAGGTCTGTTGTTATTTTAGACAATCTTGATTATCTTACCTTGCCAGTCTATTCAATTAAAAAATCTTATCACTGTTACTCTATATAAAAAGGGATAGGGATACCCTATATGGGAAAAATTCATAAAATCAGTTTGCTGTCGAGAAGCATGGGAGCGATGTTATCGGGCCTCTGTCGTGTCCTGACGGGAGTGCGTGTGCGATGGGTGGGTTGCCAACCATCGACCAAGAGCAGGATTTATTATGCCAATCATTCGAGTCATCTGGATGGATTAGTCATTTGGTCAGGTCTTCCATCTGTGTTGCGTCATTTGGTACATCCGGTTGCCGCTCGTGATTATTGGGATAAAACCAAACTGCGCCGTTATCTTATCCATAAGGTATTTTGTGCTGTCTTAATCGAGCGTCAGGGGGAAAACAGTAGCAGAAAAGAAATTCTGGCGCCGTTGGAGCGTGTTCTGGCGCAAGGGGAATCTTTGATTATCTTTCCGGAAGGAACTCGTGGGAGCGGTGAACAAATCAATCCGTTCAAGAGTGGTCTGTATCATCTGGCTCGAAAATATCCTGATGCTGAACTTATCCCAGTCTATCTGGAAAATTTAAATCGCGCTTTACCAAAAGGAAAGAGGATATTAATCCCCGTTATTTGCTCGGCGACATTTGGTCAGCCTCTGGATAAATTGGCGGATGATGAAAGTAAGGATATCTTTTTACAACGTGCCCAGACTGCATTAGAGGAGCTGGTGTTATGACAGGGATAGATCAGGATTTGATGCTGTTGTTTAGCGGGATTTTTGGGGTGCTGATTATTGCCAGTGTGATTGGCGGTATTCTGTCATTTTGTTATTCAGGGGAAAAACGGAACGCGACCATCGATAATCTGAATGCCCGTATTCGTGGCTGGTGGATGATGTGTATCGTCTGTGTGCTAGCCGTAGTTATCGGGCCAATCGGGTCCGTTGTGTTGTTTTCTGTTATGTCTTTTTTTGCCTTGCGTGAATTTATCACTCTCACCCCGACTCGTCGTAGTGACCATGAGGCCCTGTTCTGGTGTTTCTTCGGTTTTCTGCCGGTTCAGTACGTGTTAGTTGGAATGCAGTGGTACGGGTTGTTTTCGGTGTTTATCCCCGTTTATGTTTTTCTGTTTTTACCGGCCCGTATTGCTTTGGTCGGTGATACAACTCACTTTCTGGAACGTACCGCAAAAATACAGTGGGGAATGTTGGTAACGGTGTTTGCCATTAGCCATGCCCCGGCTTTGTTGATGTTAGACATAGCGGAATATCAGGGGCAGAATATCAAGTTATTGCTGTTTTTGATGATTGTGGCGCAAATGTCTGATGTTTTACAGTATGTGTTCGGTAAATTATTCGGCAAGCGACCGATTGTCCCGAAATTAAGCCCGAATAAAACGGTGGAAGGGTTTATCGGTGGTATCTTAGCTTCAGTATTACTGGGGATGTCGCTGTATTGGATAACGCCATTTTCTCCGTGGGTAGCCGGAGGGATGTCACTGGCTATTACCTTGATGGGGTTCATCGGTGGGCTGTGTATGTCAGCGATCAAGCGTGATAGTGGCGTGAAAGATTTTGGTGAGATTATTGAAGGCCACGGCGGTATGTTGGACAGAATCGATTCCCTTTGCTTTTCTGCCCCTATATTTTTCCATTTAACGCGCTATTTTTATACCTGATACAGACCATCCTGAATAACGTTGAGGGCTGTGAATATGGGTATGAATTATGGCCGATGGGTCAGTACTGCGGCATTGGTGGCGACAATACTGGCCAGTGTATTGTTAGTGGTGAAAATTTTTGCCTGGTGGTTTACCGGCTCGGTGAGTTTATTGGCGGCACTGGTCGATTCTCTGGTCGATCTGGCTGCTTCTCTGACTAATTTTTTCGTCGTGCGTTATTCCCTTCAACCTGCGGATGAAGAACATACTTTCGGGCATGGTAAGGCCGAGTCACTGGCCGCTCTTGCCCAAAGCATGTTTGTTTCCGGCTCAGCTATTTTTCTGTTTTTGACCGGCTTTCAGCATTTGTTTTCTCCCCAGCCTTTAGAACATGCCGCTGTGGGTGTTTGGGTCATCATTATTGCCATTATTTCAACAAGCTGTCTGGTTATTTTTCAGAAATGGGTGATTAATAAAACTCAAAGTCAGGCTATTCGTGCCGATATGTTGCATTACAAGTCTGATTTATTAATGAATGGCGCGATTTTGGTGGCATTGGTTTTGAGTGTCTACGGGTTCCGACGTGCAGATGCTTTATTTGCGTTGGGAATTGGTGTGTATATTCTCTATAGCGCATTAAGAATGGGATACGATGCGATACAGTCTTTACTGGATCGTGCCTTGCCAGATGAGGAGCGGCAGGAGATTATAGAGATTATCAGGAATTACCCCGGTGTTTCCGGCGGGCATGATCTGCGAACCCGCCAATCGGGACCGACGAGGTTTATTCAGTTTCATCTTGAGATAGATGATAATTTACCGTTGGTACAGGCTCATGCGTTAGCCGAAGGAATTGAAAATAAATTGCGTGATAGGTTTCCCGGTGCCGATATTATGATCCATCAGGATCCCAACTCTGTTGTTCCCGGTGAACGTAAAAACCGTTGGGATTGATAGAAGAATTTATTCATTATCAAAATAATGTCAAAAAGTAGACAAAAGATTGATGCAGACTGAATGTTTTTCCGTATCATGGGCGCGATTGAATCAATTCAGCTAATGAATTGGTAATCAGAGTTTAGTGAAATAATCGTCGTGAATCTTCCCTTTGGGAAGGGCAGTCAGCAGATTAGGCAAATATTACATCGATAAGTCAGAGGTCATCATGATCAACAAGATTAAAAGAATCGGAGTCTTAACGAGCGGTGGAGATGCACCGGGTATGAACGCCGCTATTCGTGGAGTTGTTCGTGCCGCTTTAACCGAAGGGTTAGAGGTTTATGGTATTTATGATGGCTATCTGGGGCTGTATGAAAACAGGATGAAAAAGCTCGACCGCTACAGTGTTTCCGACATGATTAACCGTGGCGGCACGTTTTTAGGCTCGGCACGTTTCCCTGAGTTCAGGGATGATAAAGTGCGTGAAATTGCTATCGAAAACATGCGTAAGAATGAAATTGATGCGCTGGTGGTGATTGGTGGTGATGGTTCTTATCTGGGAGCGAAAAAACTGACTGAGGCGGGTTTCCCCTGTATTGGCCTGCCCGGTACGATTGATAATGATGTTGCGGGAACAGATTACACTATCGGTTATTTTACAGCGCTGGATACGGTTGTTGAAGCGATTGACCGTCTGCGTGATACCTCAACCTCCCACAAGCGTATTTCTATTGTTGAAGTCATGGGGCGTTATTGTGGTGATTTAACGTTGTCTGCGGCAATTGCAGGTGGGTGTGAGTTTATCGTGCTGCCTGAACGTGAAATTCCGTTTGATCGCGAAGAACTGTTAGCTGAAATTCAAGCGGGTATTCAGAAAGGTAAGCGCCATGCCATTGTTGCGATTACAGAGCATGTTTGTGATGTTGATGAACTGGCAAAATATATTGAAGCGGAAACACGTCACGAAACGCGGGCAACGGTATTAGGCCATATTCAGCGTGGTGGTGCGCCAGTGGCTTATGACCGTATTCTGGCATCACGTATGGGGGCTTATTCTGTTCAGCTGTTGCTGGAAGGATGTGGCGGCCGTTGTGTTGGTATCCAGAACGAAAAACTTGTTCACCATGACATTATTGATGCGGTGCAGAATATGCAGCGTATCTTCAAGAAAGATTGGTTAGAAACAGCGAAGAAACTTTACTAACTTTCATAAGAACATTTTTTCGAAACAGCCATAGGATATTTATATGGCTGTTTGTCTTTTTATCTCTCCTTTCTGTACGTTATATTCCCATAATGAATAAGCAGAAATTTAAAATTATTTCTGCGGCATAACGCTTTCTGTCAATTTTACGATGAAAATCGTACCTAATATTGAGGAGAGCATTTCCGATGATTACGCCTATGAAATGGAAGAGAATGAAATGGAGAATAAGCCGGTATTCCCCATTAATGGTGCTATTGCTGGCCATTCTGACCGGAGGAAATGCTTGGGCGAAAGATTTGCAGCTCCTGAATGTTTCTTATGACCCGACGCGTGAGTTATATCAGCAATATAATCAGGCATTCAGCCAATACTGGCAGCAGAAAACCGGAGATCGGGTCACCATCCGGCAATCACACGGTGGTTCAGGCAAGCAGGCAACTTCAGTTATCAATGGCCTTCAGGCCGATGTGGTCACACTGGCTCTGGCCTATGATGTGGATGCGATCGCAGAGCGTGGCCGGATTGCCAAAAATTGGCTTCACCGCTTACCCGATAATTCAGCGCCTTACACATCCACTATTGTTTTTCTGGTAAAAAAGGGAAATCCCAAACATATAAAGGATTGGTCAGATTTGATCCGGCCTGATGTTTCGATTGTCACCCCAAATCCTAAAACATCCGGTGGTGCACGCTGGAATTATCTGGCTGCCTGGGGATATGCGCTGGCTCATAACGAGCAGGATCAATCTAAGGCAAAAGCCTTCGTGAAGGCGCTGTATAAAAATGTTGAAGTCTTAGATTCAGGTGCCCGTGGCGCAACGAATACGTTTGTTGAGCGTGGGATTGGGGATGTGTTGATTGCATGGGAAAATGAGGCATTACTGGCAATTCATACGTTAGATAACGGAGAGCAGGGGAAAGGACAATTCGAAATTGTCACTCCGAGTATGTCTATTCTGGCAGAGCCAACTGTGGCGGTAGTCGATAAAGTTGTCGATAAGCGAGGCACACGTGAATTGGCAACAGAATACTTGAAATACCTGTATTCACCGGTCGGACAGGAAATTGCCGCAAAAAACTATTATCGTCCTCGTGATAAAACGATTATCGAAAAGTACCGTGCCGACTTTCCTGAGCTGAAGCTATTCACAGTTGATGGCGTATTTGGTGGCTGGGAAAAAGCGCAGAAAGAACATTTTGCCACAGGTGGGGTATTTGATGAGATTATTCGCCGTTAACTGACAGGGTAAGAAAAAGAGTCAGAAGGATAATCGCCACGGCGTTCTACGGTGGCGATTATCTTTGTAAGCGCTTAGGCTTTTTTCGCTTCAGCGGCTGCCTTCACGATAACTGCAAATGCATCAGCCTTCAGTGATGCCCCGCCAACCAGAGCACCATCAATGTCTGGTTGAGTAAACAATTCTGCTGCGTTGCTGGCGTTAACAGAGCCACCGTATTGAATGATGACTTGATCAGCGATAGCCGCATCCTGCTTAGCAATGTGATCACGAATGAATTTATGAACAGCCTGTGCTTGTGCAGGAGTCGCAGATTTGCCGGTACCGATGGCCCAGACAGGCTCGTAAGCAATAACAGTATCTTTAAACGCTTCTGCGCCCAGTGTGTTAAGAACGGCATCAATCTGGCGCGCACAGACGGCTTCTGTCTGGCCTGCTTCGTTTTCTTGTTCAGTTTCGCCGATACACAGAACCGGAATAAGCCCCTGTTCTTTCAGGATAGCGAATTTTTTCGCAATGAACTCATCGCTTTCTTTGTGGTAAGTACGGCGTTCGGAGTGACCGATAATGATATATTTTGCGCCTGCATCTTTCAGCATTTCTGCGGATGTTTCGCCTGTATATGCGCCGGAAAGGTTAATGCCTACATCTTGTGCGCCCAGTGCGATACGGCTACCAGCCAGTGCATTATTTGCCAGAGTGACATAAACAGTTGGTGGTGCAATAGCGACGCCACAGCCGTCAACGTTGCTCAGTTCTTTACGCAGGCCTGCAATCAGGTCGTTAACCATGTGGGTACTGCCATTGAGTTTCCAGTTACCCATAACTAATGGATGTCGCATGTTTTTCCCTCCAACCAGAAAAATAATCAAATTGCGAACTAAATGAATGTGCTTTCGTGAGTAGCGATACGCCATATCTCTATCAGTGAAAGGCCGACAGTATAAAGATCATCGGCTCGAATAGCTCTGCGCTATGTCACTAATTTTCATTTGCTGGTACGTCAGATAGTGATAGCTTAATCGGTTCAATAGCGAAGGTCATTATATTTTCGCTGCTGTTTACGATGATATAGCGTATTGCTCCGATTTTCAGGCTGTAAAAAGGTTGTGTTTCCGCCATCTTAAAAAGTTTCTCCGTTTGTGTCTGAGCCTGCTCCTGAGAAAGTGTGGGTTCAAACTGGCGGGTTATGGCGGCGATATACTTTTTCGTCAGGAGCAGGTTTTGTTCTTTTTCCTGTGAGCGTTGGGATGGCAGTAATGTAATTTGCAGGCTTTTGATTTTTTCGCTGCCTCTTTCCAGTACGGCGGAAGAGTAGATTTTTTCGTTGATCTTGCTGGCAGCACGGATAAAAGGCAGAGAGATATCGGTGCTCGTAATAACTTTATATTCGTGCAGCAGAATGTCAGGATGACTTTTATTGTATTTTTCCCGGAAGGTCGGGATATTGTCTTCAAAAGTCGGGGAATCAGGCAGGAGATACATTGACTGTGGGCGTATATCTGGTGTGACAGAAGGCTCACCCGCAGTGCTTGAGAATGGTAAACCAATACCAAAAGCGATTAATATTGTCAGCAGAAAATTATTTATGCCTGTTTTCATGTTGTTACTCGCCGAATGTAAGTCGCGGAAAAAGTGTCAATGGCAGAAAAACAGTATCCACAATTGGGAAAGAATACATGACATTACAACAATGGGGATTTTCATTCAAAGGTCGCATCGGGCGACGGGAGTTCTGGATCGGGATTGGTCTCTGTTTTGCCCTGATTTTTATTCTCCTTACTCTGCATGGAATGAATGTTCTCTCCATGAATTTTACGGCAGTATGCACGGCACTGCTATTGTATCCGACAGCAGCGATTTTTTCGAAGCGCCTGCATGATCGCAATAAACGCGGAGTGTGGGCATTATTGTTGGTATTGGCCTGGTTTTTACTCTCTCTCGACTGGAATATGTTAGCGCCCATATGGCAGTGGGGAATTGGCCGTTTTATCCCGACACTGATTTTTGTCATGATCATTCTTGATTGCGGAGTATTCCGGGGTACGGAAGGTGTAAACCGTTTTGGTGAATCGGCAGAAATGGTTGAATACATCTCTGCCGGCAATTCTGCGCAAAAACATTAAATGGCCATATATCCAATGAGTTGATTTATGCATATACACAATGGATTTCAAGATGCGTAGCCAACAAAGAGGCAACTTGAAAGACGAAGTGTATATCACCAGTATTGTTCACTGGTCACATGCCCCGGCCTACGGCGTAGGTGCTTTGTCATGCCACGTTGTTCTTTAAGTAATTGTTGGGTATCTCTGACCATTTGGGGGTTTCCGCATAACATCACGTGGCTGTTTTCTGCCTGCATTGATAAGCCGATAGCTGATTCCATTTCACCATTTTCAATCAGTGCCGGAATTCTCCCCATGAGTGAATTCTGGCATTGTTCCCGGCTAACGATGGTCTGGATCCGCAATTTCCCCTGCAACGTTTTTTCCAGTTGCCGCATGAGAGGCAAATAACTTAAATCCTGCTCCCATCTGACCGCATGAACTAAGATAATATTTTCAAACCGCTCTAAATCATTTCCCAGTTGGAGAATGGAAAGATAAGGCCCTATACCTGTTCCGGTTGAGAGCATCCAGAGGTTCTGGCAATCAGGGATTTCATCAAGAACAAAAAAACCGGCGGCCTGTTCTGTCACCAGAACTTCATCACCGACCTGCAAAGTGGCAAGTTGAGGGCTGAGTTTTCCATTCGGTACGGTGACTAAATAAAACTCAAGACTATTGTTATTGGGAGCATTGATATAAGAATAGGCCCGCTGGATACGTTCCTCTTCAATTTCGAGAGCAAGTTTTGCAAATTGGCCAGCAGTAAATTTTTCTATTGGTGCCTGTAGCCTGATACTGAATAGTGAATCTGTCCAATTGGTGACGTCAGTGACTTTTCCTGTAACCCAGTTTGCCATTGCATTTAGCCTCTCTGCACTATTACAAAATAAAATGATACGGAATGAAATGGTACGGAGTGAATGATTCATCACTCGGTGATTCTACGCGATTGAGGGAAATAGGCTTATCGATTACGTGTTGCAGTCTAATTAACTGTATTTGTGTTGTATTTTAAGATGGATATGTACACTTTTATTGACATTGCAGAGTAATGTGACTGCAATTTTTTCCTCATGTAAAATTGTATACTGCCGATAAAAAATATACATTGCTCAGGAAAATTTAATCTAGTGAAGTCTGTAGTCAGGTTTGTTCATTAATAACCTGAGGGCTTCGCTGTTGCCGTTGTACCTATCTGATTAATAGGAAATGTACCTTAATCAGGCGGTATATTTTGCTTAAATAAAATTGTATGTAAATGCGATGAGAAAAATAGCACATTTCAATTTATTGCTGATGTTAATTGCGTTAGCCGCTGTTGGGCAAATGACTCAGACAATTTATGTTCCGGTGATTGCTGATATGGCGAATAGCTTCGGCAAGCCGGCGGGGGAAGTTCAACGGGTTATGGCAGCCTATTTGTTCGCTTATGGGTTCTCACAGCTCTTTTATGGGCCACTGTCGGATAAAGTCGGCCGTCGGCCGGTCATTTTGGTAGGAATGTCAGTTTTTCTGGTTGCTACGATATGTGCACTGTTTGCTCCCAGTTTATTGGTATTGGTGGTAGTCAGTGTATTTCAGGGGTTGGGGACGGGAGTCGCAGGCGTAATGATACGTACTGTGCCAAGAGATTTATACACGGGTGCATCACTACGTTGTGCCAATAGTCTGTTGAATATGGCGATACTGGTCAGCCCTTTATTGGCACCGATGATTGGTGGCGTCGTAGGCCATTATTTTGGCTGGCGTGCCTGCTATTGGTTTTTATTATTGCTGGGTTCGGGCGTGATGCTATTTTTATTCCGGCATTTCCCGGAAACACGCCCGGAGCAGACAACGCAGAGTACAATGCTGGTTTCTTTCCATCAACTGCTATCCAATGGCATTTTTGTTTCTTATCTGATTATGCTGATTGGCGGTCTGGCAGGAGTGGCTGTTTTTGAAGCCAGCTGTGGGGTTTTGCTCGGCGCTGTTTTAGGACTGGATAGTTTAACGGTCAGTATTTTGTTTATCCTGCCTATTCCTGCTGCCTTTTTGGGGGCATGGTATGCAGGGCGTGAAAATAAAACGTTTTATCAGCTGGTGTGGAATGCGGTTATTTGCTGCCTGCTGGCGGGGACGTTGATGTGGTTGCCTAGCTGGTTTGGCATTATGAATGTCTGGACGTTGTTACTTCCGGCTGCGCTGTTCTTTTTTGGGGCGGGTATGTTATTTCCGCTGGCGACGACAGGGGCTATGGAACCGTTTCCTTATCTGGCTGGCGCGGCGGGTGCGCTGGTGGGCGGATTACAGAATGTAGGTTCTGGTGTAGCTACATGGTTATCGGCGATGCTGCCACAAAATAGCCAATTCAGCGTGGGGATGCTGATGTTTTGTATGGCGCTGCTTATTTTATTGTGTTGGCTGCCAATTTCTCAGAGGATCCAGCAGCAGGAACGTACTGTCTGAGATATTCACTGTATTCACCGGATACTAAAAAGCTCTGACAGATTAGCGTCAGAGCTTTCGCATTTATGCGCTTTTTAAGCGCGGTCTTCCCATTCCTGAGCACGGGCAACGGCTTTTTTCCAGCCATTGTATTTGTGGTTACGCTCTGTGGTTTCTATGCCAGGGCGGAATTCTTTTTCGATGGTCGCTTTACTTTTCACTTCATCGAGATCTTTCCAGAAGCCGACAGCCAGACCAGCCAGGAATGCCGCACCTAATGCGGTACTTTCGCGAACTTCAGGGCGCTCTACACGGGTGCCGAGGATGTCAGACTGGAACTGCATCAGGAAATTATTCGCAACTGCTCCACCATCTACGCGCAGCGCCTGTAAACGTGCACCGGAATCAGCCTGCATTGCATCCAGTACATCACGGGTCTGATAAGCGATTGATTCAAGCGTTGCCCGAATAATGTGGTTGCTGTTTGCTCCGCGAGTCAGCCCAAAAATGGCACCACGGGCGTACGGATCCCAATAAGGTGCGCCAAGCCCGGTAAAGGCCGGAACAACATAAACGCCATTGCTGTCTTGCACTTTTGTGGCGAAGTATTCGGAGTCTGCTGCATCAGCGATGAGTTTCAGTTCATCACGCAGCCACTGGATTGAGGCTCCTCCCACGAATACGGCACCTTCCAGAGCGTAATTCACTTCTCCTCGTGGGCCACAGGCTATAGTGGTCAGCAAACCGTGGCTGGAACGTACTGCATCGGTGCCGGTATTCATCAGCAGGAAGCAGCCAGTGCCATAAGTATTTTTTGCCATGCCCGGATGGACACATAGTTGACCGTACAGTGCGGCTTGCTGATCGCCTGCGATACCTGCGATAGGAATACGAGTACCGCCTTTACCGCCGATATTAGTCTGACCATAAATCGCCGAGGAGGCAGCAACTTTTGGCAGCATAACGCGAGGAATATCCAGTTCATCAAGGATCTTCTGATCCCAGTCGAGGTCATGGATGTTGAACAACATAGTGCGGGAAGCATTGGTATAGTCGGTAACGTGTACGCGACCTTGTGTCATTTTCCAGACCAGCCAGGTATCAACGGTACCAAACAGCAGTTCACCATTTTCAGCGCGATGGCGGACACCCTCAACGTTATCCAGAATCCATTTTATTTTTGTTCCGGAAAAGTAAGGGTCGATAACCAGACCCGTGTTATGACGGATATACTCTTCCAGACCCTCTTTTTTCTTCAGTCGGGTACAGATATCTGCTGTTCGGCGGCATTGCCATACAATGGCATTGTAAACGGGTTTACCAGTCTCTTTTTCCCAGACAATCGTTGTTTCCCGTTGATTCGTGATCCCGATACTGGCAATTTGGTCTGAGCGAATATCGGCTTTTGCCAATACCTCAACCAGCGTTGAGCTTTGGCTGGCCCAGATTTCCATCGGATCATGTTCCACCCAGCCTGGTTTAGGGTATATTTGCGGAAATTCACGTTGTGAAATACTGACAATATTGGCATCGTGATCAAGTATCACCGCCCTTGAACTGGTTGTTCCCTGATCCAGTGCAACGATATATTTTTTATCAGTAGTATTTTCTGTTGTCATAACTATAACCTGGTCTTATTTAATAATTTTTTATTTTTTAATCTGTTATCATATTCTAAATATAGGCAAAACTAATTTTCACGTGGTAAATGGCGGGAAATTAATTTGCGGTAACCAAATGCACCCAGAATGGCACCAACGATGGGGGCTACCAATGGAACAAGGAAATAAGGGATGTCCCGACCTCCGGTCAGAGCAATATTTCCCCATCCAGCAAGATAAGCAACTAATTTAGGTCCAAAATCACGAGCGGGATTCAGAGCAAACCCGGTCAGAGGGCCAAAAGAGCCACCGATAACGGCAATCAGAATACCGATAGTCAATGGTGCCAAAGGGCCACGTGGAATACCGTTGCCATCGTCTGTCAGAGCCAGAATCAGGCAAAGCAAAACAGCCGCGATGATAACTTCAACAATAAATGCATGGAATACGGATATTTGTGTTGCAGGGTAAGTGGAAAAGACGCCAGCCGTGAAAAGACTTTCTTGCGACCCACGAACAATGTTGTGAACTTGCTCATAATCAAGGAAAAGGTTGTAATACATCATATAGACAATAGCTGCGGCGACAAAACCGCCCAGCATTTGGGCAATGATGTAAGGGAGCACTTTTTTTCTGTCAAAACTGGCAAATAGGCATAGAGCAATAGTTACTGCGGGATTAAGGTGTGCACCAGAAATTCCGGCAGTAAGGTAAACAGCTAGGGCAACACCAAAGCCCCAGATAATGCTGATTTCCCACTGTCCAAGTTGTGCTCCTGCAAGACGTGCAGCAGCAACACAGCCTAAGCCGAAGAAAACAAGCAATGCTGTACCCAGAAATTCTGAAATACATTGACCTGATAATGTTGGAGTGGTGATCTGGCTCATATCTACATCCTATAAAAATACAGAGAGGAGATTAATTTCTTGCTGCGTTCTGAGCACGCAGAGAAAGGTGGTGTGAATTTATCGTTAATGAGCGGAAACGAGAAATAGCGAAATTGAAATCTGCGTGTTGCGTCAACAAAATGAGCGAATTCGCATTTAATTGGGGTTTTATTCATCGTTGAAATGTGATCTTATCTTCATTTAGGATTAGTCGCTATATTTCTCGTCATACCCGGTAAATTTAGGGTTACCTCGCGTAATAAATAAGGAGGTAGCTCGCAAGATGAAGGGTATATGCCACACATTAGAAGTATGAAACTAGACAGGCGTTAACAGGCTAAATACAATCAAGGCATTGCTTATAAGAGGGGCTCGAGAATGTCATTTGAAGTTTTTGAAAAGCTGGAATCTAAAGTTCAGCAGGCAATTGATACCATTACTTTGCTGCAAATGGAAATCGAAGAATTAAAAGAACAGAACGCAGTGTTATCTCAGGATGTCCAGAATGCGACAGACAGCCGTGATTCACTGGTACGTGAAAATGAGCAGCTCAAACAAGAACAATCAGCATGGCAAGAACGCTTACGTACCTTGTTGGGTAAAATGGAAGACGTGCAATAAAGTGCCCGCTGACTTTACCGAAAGATAGTTTTGCAGAAATTATTTTGCAAAAAAAAGGGCGATAATTATTGCGCCCTTTTTTATCAGGAGTGATAGCTGGATTATAATCTATTACACTTCATCATTATCCTCATTCCCATCTATTTCCAGCGGAACTTCTGACAAAATCATTCCTGTGTTATCTGCATAAAGATAATCACCGGAAAAGAAAGTCACTCCGCCAAAATTCACTCTGATATCGCTGTCCCCGATGCCTTCATTGCTTGAGCCAGCAGGGATTGCTGCCATCGCCTGAATACCAATATCAAATTCAGCAAGGTAATCAACCTGACGCACGGCACCATAAATGACGATGCCTTCCCATTCGTTATTGACAGCAAGCTGGGCCAGCTCGGCATCGAGCAGAGCCTTGCGTACCGATCCGCCACCATCAACCAGTAAAATGCGCCCGCGTCCCGGCTCTTCCAGCAAGTCATAGAGCAGTCCGTTGTCTTCAAAACATTTCACCGTGATGATTTGACCACCAAATGAAGTACGCCCACCAAAGTTGGAAAATAATGGCTCTACCACATTCACATCTTCTTGATAGATATCACAAAGTTCGGAAGTATCATATTTCATGGGATTTACGTCTGGTTTATGCAAGGAACGGACAGTATATCCTTTTAAGACTAGCGTTGGCAAAATCATCAATCTTAAAACGTGAGGATAAAATTGATATGTACTCGCTTAATTAAGTATCAGTCCAATTGAAAACAGGATGTTGGTCAGGAGTGCCACTTTGACCATCTGTACTAATTGAGGGCGCATACCTTCGGCTGTTGGATCGCGCAGAACCTGTAGTACATGCTTCAATAGCATTGGGAAGGCCAGCAAAAATAACCAGCTATACCCGCTGTTGTTCAGGTACAGAAGTGTAAAGGCGATAAAACAGACCATAGCTCCCGTAAGCAGAGCAGCATGATAATAACGAGCTTTTTTGCCACCGAGTCTGACTGCCAGAGTATTTTTGCCATTCTGGCTGTCTGTTTCGATATCCCGCAGGTTATTAATATTCAGCACAGCTACGGAGAGTAAACCACAGGCAGTTGCTGGCAGAATGGTACTTAAGGAAAAAGTATGGGCCTGTAAATAATACGTGCCAAGGACACTGAGCCAGCCAAAGAAAATCAGGACTGAAAGATCACCCAGCCCCATATAGCCGTAAGGTTTGGCACCAACGGTATAAGTAATGGCTGCAATAATTGCCAGTAAACCTAATCCCAGAAAACCGATAATATCGCCGAAGCTATGGCAGGCTACGGTGATAAGAGCAATGCCTGACAAACAGGAGAGTAGCACGGTAATTTTTAGTGCGGTTTTCATTTGTTGGGCGGTAATCAGGCCTTTCTGCATACCTCGCATTGGGCCGATACGCTTTTCGGTATCACTGCCTTTGGCGACATCACCATAATCATTGGCGAGGTTAGACAGAATTTGTAGCAGGGAGGCAGTCAGGAGGGCTAATAATGCCACAGGCCAGCTAAAATGACCGGTCCATGAAGCAAGAGCTGAACCGGTCATAATGGCAGCTATCGCCAGCGGGAGGGTTTTCGGACGCAAACTTTCCAGCCATGCCTGCATTTGACTGCTTGTCGTTGTTGAGTTCATATTGTCATCAAATATGTCATGTGTGATAAATTTTGATTTAAGCAGAATAGAGAAATGGGAGGCAAGCCTCCCATTTCATTTTTACTGTTACTAAGCAGGATCCAGATCAATTACAGGATGAATCGACTCAGATCTTCATCAGCGACCAGTTCGTCTAAGTGTTCTTTGACGTAGTCAGCGTTGATTTCAACTGACTGGCCCTGAGACTCGCTGGCGTCGAAAGAGATATCTTCCATCATACGCTCAAGAACAGTATGCAGACGACGGGCACCAATATTTTCGGTTGTTTCATTCACCTGCCATGCTGCTTCTGCGATTTTGCGAATACCATCAGTGGTAAATTCAATATGCATGCCTTCTGTTGCCATTAATGCCTTGTATTGTTCTGTCAGTGAAGCATTTGGTTCAGTCAGGATGCGTTCAAAATCTTCGGTAGTCAATGCTTCCAGTTCGACGCGGATAGGCAGACGGCCCTGTAGTTCCGGGATCAAATCGGAAGGGCTGGAAACCTGAAATGCGCCGGAAGCGATGAACAGAATATGGTCGGTTTTTACCATGCCATGTTTGGTGGAAACCGTACAGCCTTCAACCAGTGGCAGCAGGTCGCGCTGGACTCCTTCACGGGAAACATCCGGGCCGGAGGTTTGACCGCGTTTACAAATTTTATCGATTTCATCAATAAAGACGATACCGTGCTGTTCAACAGCATCAATGGCCTGCTGTTTCAGCTCTTCAGGGTTCACCAGCTTCGCAGCTTCTTCTTCCACCAGCAGCTTGAATGCGTCTTTGATCTTCATCTTACGGCTTTTTTGACGCTGACCAGACAGGTTCTGGAACATAGACTGCAACTGGTTGGTCATTTCTTCCATGCCCGGAGGAGCCATGATCTCAACACCAACCGGGGCAGCGGCCACTTCGATCTCGATCTCTTTCTCATCCAGCTGACCTTCACGCAGTTTTTTGCGGAATGCCTGACGGGTAGAGGATTGTTCTGGCTGCTCTTCAGCTTGTCCCCAGTTGTTTTTCGCTGGTGGTAACAGAACATCCAGAATACGTTCTTCTGCCAGTTCTTCAGCACGATAGCGGTTTTTTTCAATGGATTGCAGGCGCACCATTTTTACTGCCGCATCAGTCAGATCGCGGATGATGGAATCAACTTCCTTACCGACATAACCCACTTCAGTGAATTTTGTTGCTTCTACTTTGATAAAAGGCGCATTGGCCAGTTTAGCCAGACGACGGGCGATTTCGGTTTTACCCACACCAGTTGGGCCAATCATCAGAATATTTTTCGGTGTCACTTCATAACGCAGTGATTCATCCAACTGCATACGACGCCAGCGGTTACGCAGAGCGATGGCAACAGCACGCTTGGCTTTATCCTGACCGATGATGTGGTTGTCAAGTTCGCTGACAATTTCGCGAGGAGTCATTTCAGACATGCTATCTATCCTTACGCTTTTGAAGGCAGTTCTTCGAAGTTATGATTTTGGTTGGTGTAGATACAGATATCGCCAGCGATAGTCAGGGCGCGTTCTGCGATTTCCCGGGCACTGAGTTCAGTAGTTTCGAGCATGGCGCGTGCAGCCGCCTGTGCATATGAGCCACCGGAGCCAATAGCGATGAGATCATTTTCTGGCTGAATGACGTCACCATTACCTGTAATAATCAGAGAGGCATTTTCATCTGCAACAGCAAGCAGGGCTTCCAGCTTACGGAGCATTCTGTCTGTCCGCCAATCTTTTGCAAGTTCAACAGCAGCTTTGGTCAGGTGGCCCTGATGCATTTCCAGTTTGCGTTCAAACAGCTCGAACAGGGTGAAGGCATCAGCGGTACCGCCGGCAAAACCCGCGATAACCTTGTCATTATAAAGGCGGCGTACCTTACGGACATTGCCTTTCATAACGGTATGGCCCATTGTTGCTTGTCCATCACCACCGATGACGACCTGGCCATTACGGCGAACACTTACGATTGTAGTCACGAGTTAGCCCCTGGTTACAAAATAGAAGATGGTACACACGATACTTTTGCTTACTAAAACCTTGGCTGTAAGCCACATTGTTTATCAAAAACAGCGTGTGCACGTTATTAGAAATCAAGATGGGGGGAACTTTCCTGTTTTTCAACCCCCTGCAGGGCGGAGAATACAGCTGGGAATACCTGTATTAGTCACACGCTTGTGCATTTTTTCTGCACTTTCTCTGTTTTTATACGGCCCTAATACCACCCGATTCCAACTGTCCTTAGTTGTGATCTTACTCTCAATACCTGCCAGTGCAAGGTTGGCACGGACAGATTCTGCCTGTTCCATCGTACGGAACGAACCGCATTGTAACATTAATCGGGATCCATTCGGCTCTGTCTTGGGTTTATTGGTTTCATTAGGTACTTGTGATTGAGGCACCTGAGCCTGAGGTGATTGTAGTGGCACAGACGGCTTATTCTGCTGTGGAGCATATTCTGAAGGCGGCTGTTGTGACGGGGGATTGATAATCACACGTGAGCGGGGTACTGGCTCACTGTTATAGGGAACTTCAGCCAATTGGACAGGCGTCTGACGCATGTCAGCCTGCATTTGTTCAAGTAACTGGCGCTGCTCTGGGGTTAATTCTGCTGGCCGGTTGGTTGGTTGACCGGATATTGGCGATGGATCCTGAATGGATGGCAGACCTACAGGTCGGTTTTCCAGCTCTTTAATATAGCTCCAGCGTTCTTCTGGTTTTGGTGGCAGACTATGGCCTTTAGGCTGGTGAGCAACTGGCGGTATATTTTTTTCACTTTCATGTTTAGTGTGTACGATGAAATAAAGCCCGCCAATAAATGTGACGACCAGAGCTCCAGCAATGACTAATAATGTTTTAGGCAGCCCTTTAGCCTGATTTTTTTTCTTACCAGTCCCTTTTTTGCGGGGATTAGAATGCCCGCGCCCCACATAATCTCGTTGTGCCACTGTATTTAATTCGCTGAGTTATTAAAAAATTAAGGAATAGAAACCTAATGTTACTGAACATGCCTTTCTTTGCCTAGCTTTTAGGCGAACAAGTGCTTCCTCGAATAAGAAGTTCGGCATCCAGTAATCGTGAACCTTTCGAAACCATACGGCCCTGAAGTTGTTCCAGCAGCAAAAGCATTGAGTTATGCCCAATTTCATAACATGGCTGTGCCACGGTTGTCAGAGGGGGATCGCTATACTGCGCTGTGCTGATATTATCAAAACCAATAATGGAAAGATCTTCTGGTAATTTTAACCCCATTTTTTTAGCTTGCCACATTGCTCCGATTGCCATGACATCACTATGGCAGAAAATAGCACTGGGTGGGTTGGTTAGGGTAAGCAGCTTTTCTGCTAATTCGGCGCCACTTTCGTGCGTAAAATCGCCTTTGATAATGTATTCATCCCGGATAGGCAAACCGGCACGGCGTAATGCCTGAATGTAACCCTGAAGCCGATATTGGCACAAAGGCATTGATTCTGGGCCGGTGATACAGGCGATGCGCTTATGGCCCAGTGTTTGCAGGTGATGCGTGGCATTGAAAGCAGAGGTCAGGTTATCAATATGGACGGTAGGAAGTTCCAGCTCAGGCGCAAATTCGTTGGCCATCACCATAGGAGGCATGTTTTTCTGTTCTTCTTTGGACACATCGAATGGAATGTTTGAGCCGAGCAGTATCATGCCATCAATGCGTTTGGTGATAAGCAGGTTAATAAAGGCATGTTCCTGCTGTTGCTGGTGTTTACAGTCACCAATGAGAACCAGATAACCATGTTGGGCTGCAGCTTCTTCAATGCCACGGATAATTTCATTGAAGAAAGGGTCGCAGATATTAGGCACAATGACCAGAATGGCTCTGGATTCATTCCGCCTTAAATTTTTGGCGAGATTATGGGGATAGTAACCCACTTCCAGTACGGCATTTTCTACTTTTTGGCGGGTGTGTGCAGAAACTTTATCAGGATTCATTAGCGTTCTTGATACAGTTGCGGTAGAAACACCAGCTACTTTGGCTACATCTTTCATTGTCGCCAATGCACAATTCTTTTTTTCCATAGCCGCTCCTCGCTTTCTACTGGCAGTGAAACGATTGCTATACCCTTCGTCTTTCAAGTTGCCTCTTTGTTGGCTACGCTCACTCACCCCGGTCACATAGTTATCTATGCTCCCGGGGACTCGCTCCCTTGCCGCCGCGATGCAATTTGAAATCCATTGGGTATATCCGTAAATTTAAAAAATTAACGACAAAAAACGCCAGCCATTTCTGTGGGGAAACGCTGGCGGATTCGTTTTCTACAGTCATATTAATAAATCCATTTTAAACAGATTAACAGTTCAAGCTGTTACTTTGTTTGCATAAAAAATGTGATACGCATCATTTATTAGAGCTGCTTCGCAAATTAAGGAAATAAGTTTCACTGTTTTTCATGGGGTTCTGCTTAGTTTTGAATTTTTATGGCCGCGTTTTTTTATTAGCCTTCAGTCGGATCGACATCAACATTCCATTTTACTCTACGTGCCAGAGGCAGCGCTGTAATGCCCGGATAGACCTCAGTCATCATTTTCTGGAGAAAAATCCGCGAAGGATGCTGTACCAGCAATTGCCAGCGATAACGACCACTGCGTTTGGCCTGTAAGGCGGGAACAGGGCCCATAATCCACAGCTGGTCATTATACAGGGGATGTTGCTCAAACAGTTGGCGCATTTGCTGTAAAAAAGCAGGAGACTGCTGATTATCGTGATCTTCTGAGCGCAGCATGATATGGCTGACAAAAGGAGGCAGAAGAACCTGTTGGCGCTCTTCTATTGCTTGCCGGGCAAATGCGTCATAGCCTTTTTCCAGCAATACCTGCAAAAGCGGATGTTCGGGATGGTGAGTCTGAAGGACGACCTCTCCCTGCTTGCCAGCGCGTCCTGCCCGGCCGGAAACCTGAGTATATAGTTGTGCAAAGCGTTCAGCGGCACGAAAATCGGCAGAAAACAGGGCCCCATCAACATCCAGTAAAGCGACGAGTGTGACATCTGGGAAGTGGTGGCCTTTCGCCAGCATTTGGGTGCCGATGAGAATGCGGGCTCCTCCCTGATGAACTTCAGCCAGTTGTTGTTCTAAAGCTCCCTTGCGGCTGGTGGTATCTCTATCGATACGGGTAACCGGAATATCGGGAAATAGTTGGCTGATACCATCTTCAAGTTGCTCTGTTCCCAGCCCCACCGGAATGAGATTTGTTGTCCCACATTGTGGGCATTGGCGTGGGATGGGTCGTTGGCTGTCACAGTGATGGCAGCGCAGATGGCGATGATTCTGATGGAGCGTGTAATAGTGATCACAACGCTGACATTCTGCTATCCAGCCACATTCATGGCAGAGTAGGGCAGGTGAATAACCGCGCCGGTTCAGGAACAGGATAACCTGATTATCGGCTTTTAAATGTTCACTAATGCGGTTAATCAGTGGCTGAGATAAACCGACAGTCAGCGGTAATCCTTTCATATCAAGCAGGTGTTGAGTGGCTGGTTGGGCGTGACCTGCCCGCTTTGTCAAAGTGAGTTGCCGATATTTACCTTGCTGTACATTGTGCAGTGTTTCCAGGGCAGGTGTTGCGGTTCCCAGAATAATGGGAATACTCTCTTTTTTGGCCCGGAATACTGCCAGATCACGGGCGTGATAACGCCAGCCTTCCTGTTGTTTATAGGAGCTGTCATGTTCTTCATCAATAATGATGACACCTAAGTGGGCAAAAGGGGTAAACAGTGCGGAGCGAGTGCCGATGACAATCGCATTTTCGCCCCGTCTGGCTCTTAACCAGACCGATAATCTTTCGCTGTCATTTAGAGCTGAATGCAGTACATCGACAGGGGCATTGAAACGTTCTCTGAACCGGCGAATAGTCTGGGGTGTTAAGCCAATTTCAGGGACTAAAATCAGTGCCTGTTTTCCCTGTTCCAGAATATTTTCCAGTATACTCAGATAAACTTCGGTTTTACCTGAACCCGTGATACCAGCAAGTAACCAAGGCGCGAAAGTTTTATCTTCTGCACGAATAGCGCCAACTGCGGTGGCCTGTTCAGTGTTGAGTTTCAGCCGTTCGCCGATAACCTGAAAATGTTCCTGCCAGTTCTTAGTTTCCGGCTGTACCGGATGCAAATCAATGAACCCCTTTTTTTTCAGTGCCTGTAGTGCACTTTCGCTGATTTCCAATTCAGAAACCTGATGGCGATAAATTGACTGCTGGCGCAGTTTGGCTAATGCCTGTTGCTGTTTGGCGGAGCGTTTAAGTTGCTCTGGTAGTACTTTCTGGCCGGTGTCTGTAATTTGCCATTGCCAGAGCGGGGAAAATTCTGCTGGTTTGCCCTGCCGCAGCAAAACAGGCATAGCATGAAAAAGAACTTCTCCGAGCGGGTAGTGATAATAGCGGGCAGACCATTGGAGCAATTGCCAGAGATCGTCAGGGAAAAGGGTAGCTTCATCAAGAAGTTCAGTAATTGATTTAAGTTGTTCAGGAGCGAATTCACTGTGGTCGGTGATCCCGGTGACAACACCAATTGCACTGCGTTTGCCAAAAGGCACTCGCACCCGTATTCCAAGAGCAGGAACGGGCAATCCTTCGGGTAACAGGTAATCAAAAGAGCGGGCCAAAGGGACAGGTAACGCAACCTGAACAACAGTCATAAAGTGATTTCCGGATGATTAATGGCAAACATATAAACAAAGAGTATCATAGCAACTCAGCAGATTTCATTGCGCAATAAAACGATATTCTGTATGATCCGCCGCCTTTGGTATCAAAATTACCGAACTTATTTTAATCAACACGACGTGTGGTGTCTGGCGGCAATAAGGCCGGATAGCGACACGGCCTTAACAGAGGTTTTCCCCATGAGACAAGGTATTCACCCTAAATACGAAGAAATTACTGCATCCTGTTCTTGCGGTAACGTTATCAAAATCAAATCTACCGGTCACGATGTGAACTTGGACGTTTGTGGTGCATGCCACCCGTTCTACACTGGTAAGCAGCGTGACGTTGCGACTGGTGGTCGTGTTGATCGCTTTAACAAACGTTTCAGCGTTCCAGGTGCTAAGAAGTAATTCTTACTGCCAACAAAAACGCCCGGTGTATACGCCGGGCGTTTTTGTTTTAAACGAATGTAATGTTAACTGCCTACATCTGATTGATTTCAAGTCGCAGTACCGCATATAAACAACGACTTGAGATAAAAGAGATATCAATATTCCCAAGTATCGGGATCGATCCCACACTCGCGCATTATCTCTTTGGCTGCTTCAGGAATTTCATCATGACGCTCTTTGCGTAAATCATCATCGTTAGGCAGAGGCTGTCCGGTGAATGCATGGAGAAATGCTTCACACAGTAATTCGCTATTTGTTGCATGACGCAGATTATTTACCTGACGGCGGGTGCGTTCATCAGTCAGTATCTTCAATACCTTTAATGGAATTGAAACTGTAATCTTTTTGACTTGTTCACTTTTTTTGCCATGTTCAGCATAAGGGCTGACATACTCACCATTCCACTCAGCCATGAGATACCTTAAATAGTTTTAAATCAAGCAATTGAAATCAGAAATAAAAGAAATTATTTCTGAACTATGTTCGTGTCGATAATCCCGCATTTTAGCATATTTCCCCTATCGACTATATCGCTACGGTTAAGGAATTCAGAAAATATGCCCTAATCTGATATCAAAACAGGGGTAATAGACGGGTTGTATAATTAAAGCGTAAATTTTTTTGGATGTCTAGATGTGTTGACGTCTATATTTCTGGAGGTTATTCTTCTGTCACTCCTAAAATACAATAATGGGTAGAGCTATGGGGTTTAAACAAATCGTGGGGTGTAAACAAATAGCGGGTTGTAAACAATCAACGGTTGCAGTTCAAAGTGGTATAAATATTGACGAACAATATGGCTGCGTTGTCCCTCCCGTCTATCTTTCCAGTACGTATAATTTCACGGAATTCAATGAACCGAGAGCGCATGACTATTCCCGGCGAGGTAATCCCGGGCGTGATGTTGTCCAGCAGGTTCTGGCTGAATTGGAAGGCGGTGCGGGAGCGGTGCTGACCAGCAGTGGGATGTCAGCGATTCACTTGTTATGCACGGTATTCTTACAGCCGGGAGATCTGCTGGTGGCTCCCCATGATTGTTATGGCGGGAGTTATCGTCTGTTTGACAGTTTAAGCCGCCGTGGAGCCTACAATGTTATTTTTGTGGATCAGTCGGATGAAACAGCATTGAAGCAGGCTCTTGCCCAAAAACCTAAATTGGTACTGATTGAAACCCCCAGTAATCCGTTACTGCGGATCGTGGATATCCAATATATCTGTGAACTGGCTCGTGAAGCCGGCGCATTAACGGTCGTTGATAACACATTTCTGAGTCCCGTCTTACAGAAGCCACTGGATTTGGGCGCCGATTTGGTTGTTCATTCCTGTACAAAATACCTGAATGGGCACTCTGATTTAATTGCGGGTGCTGTGATTGCTAAAGATCCCGCCATTGCCGAGGATTTGGCATGGTGGGCGAATAATATCGGCGTAACAGGCGGGGCTTTTGACAGCTATTTGCTGTTGCGGGGAATTCGTACATTATCAGCCCGGGTACTTCTACAGCAAAATAATGCGGCGGCCATTGCGGCATATCTGCAACAGCAGCCACAGGTGAAAAAACTCTATTATCCGGGGCTGAAAGATCATCCGGGCCATGAAATAGCGCGCCGCCAGCAGGCTGGATTCGGTGCGATGCTGAGTTTTGAACTTGCTGGTGATGAGCAAACAATGCGTGGCTTTTTATCTGAGTTAAAATTATTTACGCTGGCCGAATCACTGGGTGGTGTGGAATCATTGATTTCTCATACCGCAACAATGACACATGCCGGTATGTCGGCAGAAGCAAGGAAACAGGCGGGAATTACGGATTCACTTCTTCGTATCTCGGTGGGAATAGAAGATAGTCAGGATTTAATTGCTGATCTGGATAGTGCATTTCAGGCAGCGGCAACGAGGTAAGCATTCATTATGGTTGAACTGGCAATAGCGGGGGCGGAATCTGGCCGCCAGTTACATAAATTTGGCGGTAGCAGCCTTGCAGACGTGAAATGTTATAAGCGGGTTGCGGATATTATGGCGAACTACAGCCAGCCGGGTGATTTGATGGTGGTCTCGGCGGCGGGGAGTACGACGAATCAGCTGATTGACTGGCTGAAACTGAGCCAGAATGACCGTATTTCAGCCCATCAGGTACAGCAGGCCTTACGGCGTTATCAGCAGGAATTAATCCGGGGATTGTTGCCAGAAGCTGCCGCCGAAACACTGATCGCAGATTTTATTGCTGATTTGGAAAGGCTGAGTGCATTACTGGATAAACCGGTGAGTGATATTACTTACGCTGAAGTTGTTGGTCATGGCGAAATATGGTCTGCCCGCCTGATGGCCGCAGTGCTTGAATCTCAGGGTATTCCCAGCGCATGGCTGGATGCGCGTCAGTTCCTGCGGGCTGAGCGGGCGGCTCAGCCGCAGGTCGATGTTATCTTATCCCAGCCTTTATTGAGCCGGTTATTAGGTGAGAATTCTGATAAGCGTCTGGTGGTGACAGGTTTCATATCCAGTAATCAAAAAGGAGAAACCGTATTATTAGGGCGTAATGGCAGTGACTATTCGGCTACACAGGTTGGGGCATTAGCAGGTGCCAAAAAAGTGACAATCTGGAGTGATGTGGCTGGGGTTTACAGTGCAGATCCACGTAAAGTCAGCGATGCATGCCTGTTGCCATTATTGCGTCTGGATGAAGCCAGTGAGCTGGCACGTCTGGCTGCTCCTGTACTTCATACCCGAACATTACAGCCTGTTTCGCTCAGTGATATCGATTTACAATTACGTTGCAGTTACCAGCCTGAACAGGGTTCTACCCGTATTGAACGGGTTCTGGCATCAGGGATGGGCGCAAAAATTGTGACCAGCCACGATGATGTTTGTCTGATTGAGTTACACCTTTTTTCTGCCCTCGATTTTAAACAAACTTATAAAGATATCGACTCATTACTGAAGCGTGCCCAAATCAAGCCGTTGGCAATGGGGCTGCATACTGACTGTAATTTGATTCAGCTTTGTTATACTTCTGAAATAGTTAATAGTGCCTTCGAAGTATTACAGGATGCCTCTTTGCCGGGAAAACTTTCTCTGCGCGAAGGGTTCTCGCTGGTTGCGTTGGTTGGGGCGGGTGTATGTAAAAATCCGTTGCATAGCCACCGTTTTTATCAGCAGCTTAAAGATCAGCCGGTTGAATTTATCTGGCATGCTGAAGATGATATCAGTCTGGTTGCTGTACTGCGTTTGGGTCAGACATCACATCTGATTCAGGGGTTACATCAGAGTTTGTTCCGGGCAGAAAAACAGATCGGTTTAGTTCTGTTTGGAAAAGGAAATATTGGTTCACGTTGGCTGGAGCTGTTTGCGCGTGAACAGAAAAATATCTCGGCGCGCAGTGATTTTGAATTCATTCTGGCAGGCATTGTTGATAGTCGCCGAAGCCTGCTGAATTATCAGGGGATTGATGCAAGCCGGGCATTGGCATTCTTCAATGATGAAGCCAACACTCATGAAGATGATGAGCTGTTTTTGTGGATGCGGGCACACCCTTATGATGATTTGGTCGTTCTTGATGTGACGGCGAGTGCAGAATTGGCGAGCAACTACATCGATTTTGCCAGTTATGGTTTCCATGTGATTAGTGCTAATAAAGCGGCCGGTGCTTCCGACAGTAATACTTATCGCATGATCCGGGATGCTTTTGCAAAGACAGGTCGTCACTGGCTATACAACGCAACTGTTGGTGCAGGGTTACCTATTAACTATTCCGTCAGGGATTTACGGGAAAGCGGCGATACAATCCTGTCCATCAGCGGCATTTTCTCTGGCACATTATCGTGGTTGTTCCTCCAATTTGATGGCACAGTTCCTTTCAGCGATTTGGTGGAACAGGCATGGCAACAAGGGCTGACAGAGCCTGATCCCCGTGTTGATCTTTCAGGTCAGGATGTGATGCGTAAGCTAGTCATTCTGGCTCGTGAGGCGGGTTATGAGATAGAGCCGGATCAGGTACGGATAGAATCACTTGTACCACCAGAAGCCAACGTTGGCTCGATTGACGAGTTTTTTGAAAACAGCTCTGCTATCAATGAGCAGATGCAGAAACGGTTGGATGCCGCGCGTGAAATGGGCATGGTACTACGCTATGTGGCCCGCTTTGATGCTAAAGGCAAAGCTAAAGTTGGGGTAGAAGCTGTGCGTTCAGAGCATCCTTTAGCCTCGTTATTACCGGGAGATAATGTGTTCGCCATAGAAAGCCGCTGGTATCGTGATAATCCTTTGGTCATTCGTGGCCCGGGAGCAGGGCGTGATGTCACGGCCGGTGCGATTCAGTCAGATTTGAATCGTTTATCGCAGCTTTTATAGTCATCCGCACTTTTTATCAGAATATTGGGTTTACGCCTGTTCCTTCTTTTATTTTTGATTGGAGCAGGCTCACGTAACCCCCATTCACCAGCAAAATTTCGTTGTTTTTCCTTCATTGTTGGGAATTTTCAAAGCCAATAGTCTGATTCTGATTAAAGAAAGCTTTGAGTAAAATTTCATAAAATCCGCCCAATTTGTTTGTTTTCTGATATGAATAGTAGATTAGAAATAAAAACTACAGCAACACAAGGTCAGAACTCACATGAATCAACAATATTCCGCAATGCGAAGTAATGTCAGTATGCTGGGTAAGATACTGGGAAACACGATCAAAGAGGCTCAGGGAAAGGACATTCTTGATAAAGTTGAAACGATAAGGAAGTTATCCAAATCATCTCGTGCCGGAAACGACGCTGATCGCCAGCAACTGCTATCGACACTGCAAAATTTATCTAATGATGAATTACTGCCGGTTGCCAGAGCGTTTAACCAGTTCCTTAATCTGGCGAATGCTGCTGAACAGTATCACAGCATCTCACCGCATGGTGAGGCAGCCAGTAATCCGGTGGCATTGGCCGCGCTCTTTGAACGGCTGAAAAGTAAAAATTTCAATAATGATGATTTGGTTCAGGCGGTCAATGAACTTTCCATTGAACTGGTGCTGACCGCACATCCGACAGAAATCGCCCGCCGCACTCTGATCCATAAACTGGTTGAAGTGAATACCTGTCTGGCACAGCTGGATCACGATGATTTGGCTGATTACGAGCATAACAATATCATGCGTCGTCTACGCCAGTTGGTTGCTCAGTCCTGGCATACCGATGAAATCCGCAAGATCCGTCCGACTCCGATTGATGAAGCGAAATGGGGTTTTGCGGTAGTGGAAAATAGCCTGTGGGAAGGTGTTCCTGCGTTTTTGCGTGAATTCAATGAGCAACTAGAAGAATCTATCGGTTACAGCTTACCGGTGGAAGCTGTGCCAATCCGCTTTACTTCTTGGATGGGCGGCGATCGGGATGGAAATCCTAACGTCACCGCAGAAATTACCCGCCATGTGTTGCTGCTCAGCCGCTGGAAAGCCGCTGACCTGTTTCTGAAGGATATTCAGGTTCTGGTCTCCGAGCTTTCGATGTCGGAATGCACGCCAGAGCTGCGCCAGTTGGCAGGAGGGGATGAGGTTATCGAGCCTTATCGTGAAATTGCTAAACAGTTGCGTACTCAATTAAATAATACGCTGGAATATTTGGAAAAACGCCTGAAAGGTGAACAGGTTATCCCTCCCGCAGATTTATTGCTGCATAACGATCAATTGTGGCAGCCGCTCTATGCCTGTTACCAGTCCCTGAAAGCCTGCGGTATGGAAATTATCGCCGATGGTCAGTTGCTGGATATTCTGCGTCGTATTCGTTGTTTCGGTCTGTCACTGGTTCGTATCGATATTCGTCAGGAAAGTACCCGCCACACCGATGCTATTGCTGAGCTGACCCAATATCTGGAAATGGGCGATTATGCGAGCTGGTCAGAAACAGAGAAACAGGCCTTTTTGTTGCGTGAACTGAATTCGAAACGCCCGTTAATTCCTCGTCACTGGCGGCCAAGTGCAGAAACTCAGGAGGTTTTGGAGACCTGTAAAGTCATTGCAGAATCGCCACAGGGTGCGATCGCCGCCTATGTGATTTCCATGGCGAAAGTCCCTTCAGATGTACTGGCAGTGAAATTACTGCTGAAAGCGGCAGATTGTTCCTTGTCGTTACCTGTTGCTCCATTATTTGAAACGCTTGATGACCTGAATAACGCAGAAAGCGTGATCCAGCAATTGCTCCATATTGAGTGGTATCGTGAACTGATTCAGGATAAACAAATGGTCATGATTGGCTATTCTGACTCAGCAAAAGATGCGGGCGTGATGGCAGCATCGTGGGCGCAGTATCGTGCTCAGGATGCACTGATCAGAGTGTGTGAAAAAGAAGGTGTGAAACTGACACTGTTTCACGGCCGGGGAGGATCAATCGGACGTGGTGGTGCTCCGGCCCACTCGGCATTACTTTCTCAGCCGCCGGGCAGCCTGAAAGGAGGGTTGCGTGTAACAGAGCAGGGGGAAATGATCCGCTTCAAGTTCGGTTTGCCACAGGTGACGATCAGTAGTCTGGCAATGTACGCCAGTGCCATTCTGGAGGCGAACTTACTGCCGCCACCAGAACCGAAACCTGAATGGCAGCAGATCATGGATACACTTTCCGATATTTCCTGTGATATGTATCGTGATTACGTCCGTGAGCAGCCGGAGTTTGTGCCTTATTTCCGTTCGGCAACCCCTGAACAAGAACTGGCGAAATTACCGTTAGGCTCACGTCCTGCCAAACGCCGTCCGACAGGAGGAGTCGAAAGTTTACGTGCGATTCCGTGGATTTTCGCGTGGACGCAAAACCGCCTGATGCTGCCGGCATGGCTTGGGGCAGGTGCTGCATTACAGCATGTGGTAGACGCTGGTCAGCAGGGCACTTTGTTGGAAATGTCCCGTGACTGGCCATTTTTTACGACGCGTATCGCTATGCTGGAGATGGTTTTTGCCAAAGCTGATTTATGGTTGGCGGAATATTATGACCAACGTCTGGTTGATAAAAAACTGTGGCCGCTGGGTACAAAACTGCGTAATCAACTTTTAGCCGATATCGAGACTGTTCTGGCTGTTTCACGTGATGGGCAACTGATGGCGGATCTACCGTGGATAGCTGAATCCATCGCATTGCGTAATGTCTATACAGACCCGCTGAATGTTTTGCAGGCAGAGTTATTACAACGCTCCCGCCAGCAGGAACACCCTGATCCTCGCGTAGAGCAGGCGCTGATGGTGACAATAGCGGGTGTTGCGGCAGGGATGCGCAATACAGGTTAGTATGTCGTTTTCCTGATGAGAAAAAGGGTGAAACCGGATGGGAAACTGTCCGGTTTTGCTTATGCTTAAAATGAAAATGGGGTAAACATACAGTTCCTTTTCACAAGATGATAACCGGCTACGGTAATGAATAGAAACTACTTAAATGTATTTTTGCTTTTTATCGGACAGGGCTTTACCGGAAGTATTGTTTCCTTATTAACGCTGTCATCACCACTGGTAGGAAGACAGCTGTCTCCCTTTGATTTTTTATCCACATTACCTGTCACTGCGACGGTATACGGTGCTGCATTGATGGTTTATGGCGCTTCCATGCTGATGGAGAAATATGGCAGAAGAAATGCTTTTATAGCGGGCAATCTGATTGGGTTATTCGGTAGTGGTTTGGCTGGTGGAGCAATAATTTTTCAGTCTTTTACCTTTTTTACTCTGGGTACTTTTATTCTCGGTGGTTCGACCGTTTTTAACCAATACTATCGTTTTGCAGCGGCTGAAGTTTTCGAACATGAATCCAGCAGGAAAAAAGCGATTTCATTAATTATCGGTGGTGGAGTTTTTGGCGGTATTTCAGGGCCTTATCTGGCATCAAAAGGCGCTGAGTGGCTGCCTGATTACCCCTTTGCAGGGGCATTTCTGATATCGGCGATCATTTGTATTCTGACATTGATAACCCAGCTTTTTATTCGCTTACCCATAGTTCGACAAAAAAACACCCTGCTTTCATCGAGAAATGATAATAAAAATAGCAGCCTTGAGCGGTTGCTGAAGTCAAAACTATTTTTGTCAGCGACAGTCAGCTGTGCTGTGGCCTTTTCTGTGATGACTCTATTGATGAATGCAACGCCATTGGCTATGTCACATCAACAATTCGCCATAGAAGAGAGCGCACTGGTACTGCAATGGCATTTCTTTGCAATGTATGCCCCTGCTCTACTACTGCCGTTTTTGGTAGACAGATTTAAAATATCCAGCCTGATTATGTCCGGTTCGATATTTTTCATTATCGGTATCGTTATTGCTCTTACTTGGGATGGCGTGTCAGGCTTTTTGTTGTCACTGGTTTTTATCGGAATAGGCTGGGCATTTATGTTTAACGGCGGAACATTTTTATTGAATGGATTTATCGGTAGTCCATTCAAGCATAAATTACAGGGAGTGAATTCGCTTATTACCTACCTGTCCAATATGCTGGCTTCTCTGTCGGTAGGTATGGTGATGAGCGATCAGGCTGGGTGGCATATCCTGAACATTGTTAGTATGGTTATTATTGTTGGATTTGTGTTTTGGTTTATTTCCAAAAATAACAGGATATATTGATGGGAAATTGCGCAGATTTCTGTATGATTTAAAACCAACTTGTCCAGTGTGAGGGGCAAAGTATGCATAACGATAATCATGAAGGACAGAGTATTTCGATGCCATATTTGATAGCAGACGTAGATTTTAACCGTAAACTGCGTATTTCTGAAAAGAATGTAGAACATACGGTTTCTTTTCTTGAAAATGGTGCGAAAGATTTCATCTTGCCTGATTTTGTGACTCCACATGGATACCGTTTTGTAAAATCCTTAAAGCAGGCTCAATACCGTATGATCACATCAGGTGATAAGCCTGAAACGGTTTATGCTGTCAAACTGATTTTCCGCAACGACATTATTGTTGATAAAGAAACCTGTACTCAAATCATGGTCTGGCGTACTTTCAGTCCTGAACATCAGGATGCTGTCAGTGATTTCCCCCGGCGTTTTTTCAGATTCTTGTTGGATAATTACAGGATTATTGTGACAGATGAAGAGCAGACAGGTGATGGTAAACGTTTTTGGCAAATTATGATCGCTTGGTCGATATCTGTTGGTTACCACGTTTATATTTCTGATGGCGGAGAAATAGATCGCCCACTAACAGCGGTAACCAGTATGGATGAACTTCTTGATAAATGGGATGCGTTTTGTTGGGGAATCGATACAGATTTACATCGTCACCGTTTGATTGTAATCAGTAAGGAAGTTTTGTCTTCGCCGAACTAAATAGTTCGGCGGAAATGAAATTTAACAAGGGCGAACCCCTAATGTATGGCAGATTGCATAACTCAATTCCGCTCGGTTCAGAGTATAAAAATGGAAATCTTTCACTCCTTCGCGGCTCAGAATTTTCACCATATCCATGGCAATGGAAGCGCCCACTAAGCTGCGGCTTTCAGGGTCATCATCCAATCCTTCAAACATTCTGGTCATCCAGCTTGGGATACGAACATTAGTCATAGTCGCAAATCGCTGTAATTGACGGAAGTTAGAGACTGGCAGAATGCCCGGCACGATTTCTACATCAATTCCCGTTGAAACACAGCGATCACGAAAACGAAGATAACTTTCCACATCAAAAAAGAATTGAGTAATGGCGCGATTGGCACCAGCATCAATTTTTCTTTTCAGGTTAATCAGATCCGCTTGTGCACTTTTTGCTTCGGGATGCACTTCCGGATAAGCAGCCACAGAAATATCAAAATCAGCTTCTTTTTTTAATAGTTCAACCAAATCAGCACCGTACATTTCAGGCTGATTGCTACCATTTGGTAAATCACCCCGCAAGGCCACAATGTGACGAATCCCGCTGCTCCAGTAATCGTGGGCGATGTTACACAATTCTTCACGGTTGGCATCAATACAAGTTAGATGAGGCGCAGCTTCAAGGCCTGTTCTGTCTTTGATGCCTTTAATGATGCTATGAGTACGATCACGCTCACCAGAATTGGCGCCATAGGTCACGGAAACAAAATTAGGCTTGAGTTTGCTTAGACGGTCAATGGACTTCCACAGAGTCTGTTCCATTTCGGTTGTTTTGGGTGGAAAGAATTCGAAGGAAACACGAATTTGACCTTCAAGTTCAGCCAGATTCTGATTTAGTGCCTCTTGATGATTAGCGTGAAAGAAACTCATACCCTGTACCCTCGTAAGCAAACGGAGTTTTTCTCCGATTATATTTAGATGCTTAAGTGTTTATATGTCTATCCGTTTAGATGTCCAAATAGAATGGGCGAAGCGGGATTTTTAGTCAATTAGGAAATAGCTTATTTCTAGTGAGGAATATTCAGTGTGATCAGGAAAGAAATTCATGTTGGGGAAAGAGGAATAAACAAACTGCTTAATGAAAGCAGTCAGGTATGGAGGACTATTGGTAAAATCAGCAATGGTACGGGTGCTGCTTGAAGTTGTTGCCGCTTTACTTTTTACGATTAAGAGGTATCAGTTGACTTAATATACCAATAAATAATCAATGATGGTTATCAGCACACAGAGAGGGGCTGTAACATTGTTTCAATAAAAAATTGACGGCATCACATATTTTCTTTACGTCAATGTCGTTTACTATACTTCCTTCTTTTAAAAGAATATTTTCAACATTAAGAGGATGCCAACGTAAATATTTTTCAGGTCTATTTTCAAACAAAGAAACCACAGGTATTTGTAACGCTGAACTTAGGTGAACAGGGGCGCTATCTGCTGAAACAATAATGTCCATGCAGCTAGTGGCAGCAATCATATTTTGAACATTTTCTGTTTGAAGATAATGAACTGAAAGGTCAGTAAAATATTGTTCTTTTATTTCTTCATTTTGGTCATGGAAAATAAAGAAATTAGATTTATTTCCTATCAATCTTACTAAATCAGCCCATTTGCTTATATCCAATTTCCTGTTTTCTGATTTATTAGAAATAAACAAACCTATTTTAGGCTTATTTCCCCATCCTATTTTTTTCATCCATTCCCTACGCAAGATTGGGTCAGGATAAACACAGGGTTTTAATGTGTTGATGCTTGGCGTTTCAACTTCAGGAAGTAAATCAAACCCAGATAAAACCTCATGTTTTATTGGTCTATTAGCAATATGGTTAGGGTCTCTATCATCAAATTCACTTTCCTTTGTGTGCCAGCGACAATCGCGTATATTTAACTGTCGAATAAACTGAATGCTATTTTTATTTAATCCACCATTCGGAATGATTCCAATATCAAAGTGCATTCTTCTCAGTCTGAAAATCAGAGCAATCCTACTTATCAATGAGCTTAATATCCCAGAATGTACGTTGCGCTCACGATTTTTGCTATATACATAAGTGTGAACAAATGAAATATCAGGATTTCTATCCAGCACTGGAGCGTTATATTTATTGGCTAAAACATGAATTTCAACATTTGGAAACGTTTTCTTTATGGTGTGGATTAAAGGTGTTGTACATATCATATCACCAAGAAAATCTATTCTGATTATTAAAATTTTCTTTTTTTTCATATACTCGTCATTCTGTACGTGATTATTAAATTTATTTCATGGTGTTATCCATTAACTAATTAATATTAGTCAGTTTATTATGTTTATCCAGTGTGCCGTAAAATTTTGGCCTTCAGACGTGGAATATAAGGTGTGTAGGAGTCCCCAGCCTTCGGGCTGGGGAGGGGCAAGTTATCTTGGATAATATTAATCCACACCTAAACAAAAATGCTCCACAATCTGGGCAATCAGTTTCCTTGTCGGTTCAATCATTGACACTTCTATATACTCATCAGGTTGATGGGCCTGCTCAATGGAACCCGGTCCCAGAACGATTGTCGGGCAGAGTTGCTGAATAAAAGGGGCTTCCGTACAGTAATTGACGGTTTCTGCTTTTGTTCCCAATAGTCTTTCGATAACACCGACCAGTTTGTGATTGGTCGGGCATTCATAGCCGGGAATAGGGGGATGAAGTTCTGTCACATTCAGGCGTCCCGGCCAGCGTTGCTTGACGGGTTCCAGTGATTCATTCAGCGCTTCATTCAAATCCTGCAATGTCAGGCCGGGTAGCGGGCGAATATCCATATGCAGCTCACAGCAGGCACAGATCCGGTTTGCTGCATCACCACCGTGAATATGACCGAAATTCATGGTGGGGTAGGGAATGGCAAAAGCCGGGTTATGGTAACGCTCCTGTAAGGTATGACGTAATTTCATCAGCTGTGTGATGGATTCATGCATCAAATCAATGGCATTAACTCCGCGCGCGGGATCACTGGAGTGTCCGGATTTTCCTTCAATGCGGATAGCATGGGCAACATGTCCTTTATGGGCGCGGATGGGCTGTAGTGATGTCGGTTCGCCAATAATGGCAAAATCAGGTTTGATCGTTGCGTTTGCGGCAAAATATCGGGCACCAGCCATTGAGGTTTCTTCATCTGCGGTAGCCAGAATATAGAGAGGGTGAGACAGTTTACTAATATCAATATCTCGTATTGCATCAATGATAAAGGCAAAGAAGCCTTTCATATCCGCAGTTCCCAGCCCGTATAACTTGCCATCACGCTCTGTCAGTGTGAATGGATCCTGAGTCCAGCGCCCGGCATCAAAGGGTACAGTATCTGTATGACCGCATAAGAGTAGCCCTCCAGACCCATTCCCTAGCGTTGCCAGCATATTAAATTTTCCGCGAGATTCCGGAACAGGCTGAACCTCAATTTCAAAACCAATCTGTTTCAGCCAGTCAGCCAATAGATGGATAACAGATTCATTACTTTGATCTAGCTCCTCATCCACGGCACTGATGGAAGGTGCTGCGATAAGCTGGCGATATAACTCAATAAACGGTGGTAATTTAATATTCACTGTTGACAGCCCTTATTCAAGATAGTATCAATATTAATGCAATTTAACTGAATATAAATTCAATTGTGTAATCGGGTTACTACATTGGGTTAATACAATACATTGGGTTAATACAAGGTGAATAAATCCCATGCTTAATACGCTGATAGTTGGTGCCAGTGGTTATACCGGAGCGGAGTTAGCAGCTTGTCTGCAACGCCATCCTTATATACATCTTGCGGGACTGATGGTTTCTGCTCAAAGCACTGATGCCGGAAAGTGTTTATCAGAACTTTACCCACAGTATAAAGGAACTCTGGATTTACCTTTACAGCCGTTAACTGATGTAGCTGAAGCTGCAAGCGGTATTGATATCGTTTTCCTTGCTACCGCACATGAAGTCAGCCATGACATTGCTCCGGCATTTCTACAGGCAGGCTGTATCGTATTTGATTTATCTGGTGCCTACCGCGTACAAAATACACTGTTTTATTCAGAATACTATGGATTTGAGCATAAAAATAACGATTGGCTTAAGCAGGCGGTATATGGGCTGGCGGAATGGCAGGCGGCGAAAATTAAAACAGCTCAGTTGATCGCGGTTCCGGGTTGTTACCCTACGGTTTCACAGCTTTCGCTGAAACCACTGCTGGAAGCTGGTTTATTGGATACAGAACAGTGGCCCGTTATTAATGCTGTCAGTGGGGTGAGTGGTGCCGGGCGTAAGGCATCGATAAATAGCAGTTTCTGTGAAGTCAGCTTGCAGCCCTACGGTCTTTTCAATCATCGTCACCAGCCGGAAATTGCTGCGCATTTAGGCACAGATGTGATTTTCATCCCCCATTTAGGCAATTTTGCGCGAGGGATCTTAGCTACGATTACCTGCAAGCTGAAAGCCGGTGTGACAGAAGAACAAGTCAGGCATGCATATCAACAGGCGTATCACGATAAACCACTTATTCGGTTATATGAAAAAGGTGTTCCTGCCCTGAAAGGGGTAGTCGGGTTGCCATTCTGTGATATTGGTTTTGCTGTACAGGGGCAGCATCTGATTATTGTCGGGGCTGAGGATAATCTTCTGAAAGGTGCAGCAGCACAGGCCGTGCAATGTATGAATATTCGCTTTGGGTTCGAAGAAACTCAGGCATTACTTTAATTCAATGTGTTTTGAATTCAGAACTTTTTTATTTCAGAAATTATGTGAGACCGACAGAGGATAAATCTGATGGAGCCATTAGTTATCAAACTGGGTGGGGTGTTATTAGATAGTGATGAAGCGTTGGGGCGATTATTTTCCACCTTACAGTTATATCGAAAAACGCATAAGCGCCCACTCGTCATTGTACATGGGGGCGGTTGCTTGGTTGATGAACTGATGCAGAAATTACAGTTGCCGATTATCAAGAAACAGGGCCTGCGTGTAACGCCAGCAGATCAGATTGATATTATTACCGGCACACTCGCGGGCACAGCCAATAAAACCTTACTCTCATGGGCGATAAAATACCGTTTACCTGCGGTGGGTCTATGTTTGGGTGATGGATGTGTTGTGAAAGTTTCTCCACTGAGTGAGGAATTTGGTCACACAGGTATGGCTTCTCCCGGTAATCCGGATTTGCTGAAAATTTTACTGGATATCGGTTATATCCCCATTATCAGCTCTATCGGTATTACAGAAGACGGCAAATTAATGAATGTGAATGCAGATCAGGCTGCTACAGCTGTCGCACAGTCACTGGATGCCGATTTAGTTTTTCTGTCAGATGTCAGTGGTATTCTGAATGGAAAAGGCAACAAGATCCCTGAAATCTCAGAAAAAGAAATACAGCAGATGATTGAACAGGGTGTGATTACCGATGGCATGGTTGTAAAAGTCCATGCAGCACTGGAAGCCGCAAAAACACTGGGGCGTCCGGTGGATATCGCCAGTTGGCGTTATGCGGATCAACTGATTGCTCTATTTAATGGTATATCCGTAGGCACCCGCATTCTGGCGTAAGCATTCTTGGCATAACCATTCTTGGCATAAAGAGTATGAAAACGGGTTTGACGGATTAACAACACTACACCTCTTTGGTGAACACTTGTTGGTGAATAAAAGTAAAAGGCTACCTCTATGACAACGACGACTTCGGTAAAAAACAGTATTAAAAAGATTGTGCTGGCATATTCTGGCGGTTTGGATACTTCTGCCATCATTCCGTGGCTGAAAGAACATTATGGCAACTGTGATGTTATTGCATTTGTCGCTGATGTTGGTCAGAGCCGTGAAGATTTGGAAGGCATAGAACAAAAAGCATTGCGTTCCGGGGCCTCAGAATGTCATATCGCCGATCTGCGTGAAGAATTCATCAAAGAATATGTTTATCCGGTACTGAAAACCGGAGCATTGTACGAAGGCAGTTACTTGCTCGGTACTTCAATGGCTCGCCCGATTATTGCCAAAGCGCAGGTTGAACTGGCCCTGAAAGTCGGTGCTGATGCGCTGGCGCATGGGGCGACGGGTAAAGGGAATGATCAGGTACGTTTTGAGAGTACCTATACGGCATTGGCTCCACACCTGAAAGTCGTCGCTCCGTGGCGAGAATGGGATTTGCGTTCCCGTGAAGCGTTGCTGGATTACCTGAAAGTCCGTGATATTCCCACTACGGCAACACTGGAGAAAATTTACAGCCGTGATGAAAACGCATGGCACATTTCGACCGAAGGTGGCGTATTGGAAAATACGTGGAATGCGGCGAATAAAGATTGTTGGGTGTGGACGGTAGAGCCGGAAGATGCTCCTGACGAGCCTGAATATCTTTCGGTTACTGTTGAGAAAGGAGAAGTTGTCGGAGTCAATGGGAAGGTACTGTCCCCATATCAATGCCTTAATGAGTTGAATGAGCTGGGTGCTAAACATGGTATCGGCCGGATCGATATCGTGGAAAACCGTCTGGTCGGAATGAAGTCCCGTGGCTGTTATGAAACACCGGGAGGAACCATCATGATGGCGGCTCTGCGTGGGGTTGAACAATTAGTACTGGATCGTGACAGTTTTAAATGGCGTCAGCAACTGGGGCTGGAAATGTCTTATGTTGTTTACGATGGGCGCTGGTTTGTGCCGCTGCGTCAGTCTATTCAGGCTGCGGCAGAGATGCTGGCTGAGAATGTCAGTGGTGAAGTGATCCTGAAGCTGTATAAGGGGCAAGTGACAGCGATTCAGAAAACATCTCCTCATAGTCTCTACTCTGAAGAGTTTGCTACTTTTGGCGAGGATGAAGTTTATGATCACAGTCATGCTGAAGGGTTTATCCGCCTCCATTCGCTTTCTTCCCGCATTCGTGCGCTGAAAAGCAAAAAGTAATTTTTGGGTAATAAAAAGAAGAGGAATGCAATTATGGCACTTTGGGGTGGGCGCTTCAGTCAGGAAGCTGATCAGCAATTTAAGCAGTTTAATGATTCCCTGCGGTTTGATTATCGTCTGGCAGAGCAGGATATTGTTGGCTCTGTCGCGTGGTCAAAGGCGTTGGTCACCGTTGGTGTTCTGACATCTGAAGAGCAGCAGAAGCTGGAGTTGGCGTTGAATGCATTACTGGATGAAGTGAGAACCAACCCAGAGGCTATTTTGCAAAGCGATGCGGAAGATATTCATAGTTGGGTGGAAGGCCAGCTGATCGCAAAAGTTGGGGATTTAGGCAAAAAACTGCATACAGGACGCAGCCGTAATGATCAGGTCGCGACTGACCTGAAATTGTGGTGTAAGGATCAGATAGCAGATATCCGACAGGCTCTGACGGCATTACAACAGGCATTAGTGATGACGGCTGAGAATAATCAGGATGCCGTTATGCCGGGGTATACTCATTTACAGCGGGCGCAGCCGGTGACTTTTGCACATTGGTGTCTCGCATATGCAGAGATGCTTGCCCGTGATGAAAGCCGTTTGCAGGATACGTTAAAACGGCTGGATGTCAGCCCGTTGGGATGTGGTGCGTTGGCGGGAACGGCTTATGATATTGATCGGGAACAACTGGCATCATGGCTTGGTTTTGCTTCAGCAACCCGTAATAGTTTAGACAGCGTGTCAGACCGTGACCATGTGCTCGAACTGTTATCAAATGCCAGCATCAGCATGATCCATCTTTCGCGTTTTGCCGAAGATCTGATTTTCTTTAACAGCGGAGAAGCGGACTTTATTGAATTATCGGATCGAGTAACTTCTGGCTCCTCTTTGATGCCTCAAAAGAAAAACCCTGACGCATTGGAACTTATCCGTGGTAAATGTGGGCGGGTACAGGGGGCATTGACAGGTATGATGATGACATTAAAAGGGCTTCCCCTCGCTTATAACAAAGATATGCAGGAAGATAAGGAAGGGCTGTTTGATGCGTTGGATACTTGGCGGGTTTGCCTGCATATGGCCGCAATGATATTGGATGGTATTCAGATAAAACGTGGCCGATGTCAGGAGGCAGCAAAGCAGGGTTATGCTAATGCTACGGAATTAGCAGATTATTTAGTGGCAAAAGGGGTGCCGTTCCGTGAAGCTCATCACATTGTTGGTGAAGTCGTGATTGATGCAATAAAGAAAGGTAAGGCACTGGAAGAGTTGTCATTGTCTGAATTACAAAAGTTCAGTGAAACGATTTCAATCGATGTATACGATATTTTATCGTTACAGTCCTGTCTGGATAAACGTCTGGCAAAAGGCGGTGTGGCACAGAAGCAGGTAGCGCAGGCTATTGCTGAGGCAAAGCAGAGGCTACATCTCAGTTAACTGAAACCCTGCTGAGTATACAACTTCCCCGGCTCAATGAATTGGGCTGCCTGCTTATTGCGGTAGTCCGATTTATCTGCTTTTTAAATGATTGCTGTGATTTTTCATCGGGTAACTTGATAAAAAAACCGAAATCACAACGAATTGATAGTTTTCTCCTCTCATGCATATAATGATTTATTGATCAATTCTATCATTGATATCAAACCATGAGGTTGGGAATGAATATCCGCGATTTGGAATATCTTGTGGCACTTGCTGAGTATCGGCATTTCCGCAGGGCTGCTGATTCTTGTCATGTCAGCCAGCCGACCCTCAGTGGGCAGATACGCAAACTTGAGGATGAGTTGGGCGTAATGCTGCTGGAACGCACAAGCCGCAAGGTCTTGTTTACACAACAGGGAATGTTGCTGGTGGAGCAAGCCAAGACGGTATTGCGAGAAGTGAAGGTATTACAGGAGATGGCTTCACTTCAGGGTGAAAGTATGTCCGGCCCATTACATATCGGTCTCATTCCAACCGTTGGCCCTTATCTCCTGCCGCTGATTATTCCTGAACTGCATAAGTTGTTCCCCAAACTGGAAATGTACCTACACGAAGCCCAGACCCAGAACCTGCTGGCTCAGCTTGATAGCGGGAAACTGGACTGTGCGATTCTGGCCGCAATAAAAGAAACGGAAGCGTTTATTGAAATTCCTCTCTTTGAGGAATCCATGAAGCTTGCGGTCTATGAAGAACACAAATGGGCCGATAGGGACACGATCAGTATGAGCGAGCTGACCGGTGAAAAGTTATTGATGCTGGAAGATGGCCACTGCTTACGTGATCAGGCAATGGGGTTCTGTTTTCAGGCCGGAGCCAAAGAAGATACTCACTTCAGGGCAACCAGTCTGGAAACATTACGTAATATGGTTGCGGCGGGGAGCGGCATCACTTTGTTGCCTGATTTGGCTGTCCCCAAAGAGAAAAAGCGCGATGGGATCTGTTATCTGGAGTGCCATAGTCCCTTGCCGGAACGTTCTGTGATTCTGGTTTATCGCCCCGGTTCACCTCTGCGTAATCGCTATGAGCAACTGGCAGAGGCGATCCGAACCAGAATGAAGAATTATTTCGACATCAATGGCACAACATCAAAATAACCGGTTCAGTCCATTAAGGGCAGCAACGCGATAAGCTTCGGCCATTGTCGGATAGTTGAAGGTTGTATTAACGAAATATTCGATACTATTACCTTCACCTTTTTGTTCCATAATCGCCTGACCGATATGAATAATCTCCGCTGCACGTTCGCCAAAACAGTGAATACCGAGGATCTGTTTTGTCTCGCGGTGGAATAATATCTTGATGCTGCCTACATTCATCCCTGCAATCTGTGCTCTGGCCAGATGTTTAAACTGGGCACGTCCCACTTCATACGGGACTTTCATCGCCGTTAATTCCTGCTCAGTTTTACCCACAGAACTGATTTCAGGGATGGTATAAATGCCCGTTGGGATATCGTCTACCAGATACTGTTCGGCATTCTCAGCTCCGGTCATGATGGCTTTTGCTGCAATGTGCCCCTGATTGTAGGCGGCAGAAGCGAGGCTGGGATAACCAATAACATCACCAACAGCATAAACATTTTCATTGCTGGTTTGATAAACCCGATTTACTTTCAATAAACCACGGTTATCGGTTTCCAGCCCGACGTTTTCCATCCCGAGTTTATCTGTATTACCGGTACGGCCATTGGCATACAGCAGACAGTCTGCTTTAACTTTTTTGCCTGATTTCAGGTGGATAATGACACCATCTTCAAGACCTTCAATCTTTTCATATTCTTCGTTATGGCGGATAACAATACCGCTATTCCAGAAATGATAAGACAACGCGTCAGACATTTCCTGATCAAGAAATGACAGCAGATGGTCACGGGTATTGATCAAATCGACCTTAACGCCCAACCCACGGAAGATAGAAGCATATTCGCAGCCAATCACACCCGCACCGTAAATAATGACATGGCGTGGTTCGTGATCTAGTTCCAGAATAGTATCGCTGTTATAAATACGGGAATGGGTGAAATCGACATCGGGAGGGCAATAAGGGCGAGAGCCTGTGGCAATAATTATTTTGTCGGCACTCAATATATCTACACTATCATCAGCATAACGCACACTAACATGATGTTCATCGATAAAGGTGGCTTCACCGGCAAACATCTTACACCGATTGCGCTCATAAAACCCTTGCCGCATTTTAGTCTGCTGATTTATGACAACTTCGGCATGACGTAAAATTTCTGAAAACGAGGAGCGAAGAATGCGGGAGTTGTCACTGTAGAGAGGGTTTTGATTAAATTCAATAATACGACTGACAGCATGGCGGAGAGCTTTGGACGGGATAGTGCCCCAGTGGGTACAGCCGCCGCCAATATTGTTATAACGCTCTATAACTGCAACGTTTTTTCTTTGTTTTGCCAATCCCATTGCTGCCCCTTCTCCACCGGGTCCGGAGCCAATCACAATGGCATCAAAATGAGTATATTGCATAGAGGAAAGACCTGTTTTTACACAAAATAACAACTCTATATTAACATTAGTTGGCGTAATAACCTAATTAGCGTACGGTTTTTGTTTCCAACATTGATATAAAACAAGGAAACATTGCTTAATATCTTTAAGAGAACAATCACAGCAAATGTAGCAGAATCTGATATATTTGCTGCATAGTATAGTCGAGTATGTATATCAGGATTGCTGTGAATAATGTAACTGGCGTCAGAGCGAAACAGAAAGAAAAAACCCGTCGTTCACTGATTGAAGCAGCATTTAGCCAACTGAGTGCTGAACGTAGTTTCACCAGCCTGAGTTTGCGGGAAGTCGCCCGGGAAGCCGGGATTGCACCGACTTCATTCTACCGGCATTTTCGTGACGTGGATGAATTAGGGCTGACGATGGTGGATGAAAGTGGCTTAATGCTACGTCAGCTTATGCGTCAGGCTCGTCAGCGTATCGCAAAAGGTGGGAGTATCATTCGCACGTCTGTTTCAACCTTTATGGAGTTTATCGGTAATAATCCGAATGCTTTCAGGTTATTGCTGCGTGAACGTTCCGGCACATCCGCTGAGTTCCGTGCAGCTGTCGCACGGGAAATCCAACATTTTATTGCAGAACTGGCAGACTACCTTGAACAGGCCAGTCATATGCCTCGCCATTTTACCGAAATACAAGCCGAAGCGATGGTAACAATTGTGTTCAGTGCGGGTGCAGAAGCGCTGGATATTGATGAAGAAAAACGACGTCGTCTCGAAGAACGTTTGGTATTACAACTGCGTATGATTTCCAAAGGTGCTTTTTACTGGTATCGGCGGGAGCAAGAAAAAACGGCTAACTTAAAAAATACTGTCCTAAAAACCGCTGTCTCTAAGACTTCTGTCCCTAAAACCCCTTGAACACGACTGAAAGGAGAACAACACGATGGAACAATATCGCCAAGATAAAAGCACAATGCTGCTGGCTCTTATCGTTGGATTGGCAACTCACGGCACTTTTTCAGCATTTTTTAATTCGTTGGTACCTTTTTCAATTTTCCCGATTATCACACTCGCACTATCTTTGTATTGTCTCCATCAGCGTTATCTAAATTATCCAATGGCTGAGGGATTACCAAAACTGGCTGTCGGTTGTTTCTTCTTGGGCCTTTTTGTCTATAACGCAATTATTCGGGTTAACCACCCTGAAATTGGCTCTAACTTCCTGTCTGTTGTGGTTGGAACGGCATTAGTCTTCTGGCTTTACAGGAAGATAAAAGGGCGCAGACAGCAGGCAACTCTATCAGAAAAACATAACTGATGACTGTTTGAGAAACATGTTATGAAAACGCCATAATAATCAGTTATGGCGTTTGTAAGATAAAAACGGGTGGGTAATAACAATAGAATTAATCGATTCTTTCCAGTAATACCCCACACTCCATATGGTGGGTATAAGGGAACTGATCAAAAAGAGCCAGCTTGCTGACTTTGTGGGTTTTCGTCAATGTTTCCAGATTCTGGCAGAGCGTTTCCGGGTTACAGGAAATGTACAGAATACGCGGGTATCCTTGTACCATTTTGACCGTTTCTTCATCTAAGCCACTACGCGGCGGATCGACAAAGATGGTTTCACACTGATAACTCTTCAGGTCAATTCCCTGAAGACGGTTGAATTCCCGCTCTCCGTTCATTGCCTGAGTGAATTCCTCTGCGGACATTCGGATAATCTGTACGTTATCAATCTGATTGGCTTCAATATTAAACTGAGCAGCGGCAACAGAAGGTTTAGCAATTTCCGTCGCCAGCACACGGTCAAAGTTCTGAGCCAATGCCAGAGAAAAGTTACCATTACCACAATACAGTTCAAGCAGATCGCCTTTGGCATCTTTGGTGCTGTTAATCGCCCACTCCAGCATATGGATATTGATACTGGCGTTTGGCTGGGTAAAGCTGTTTTCAACCTGACGATAAATCATCGTCTTACCCGCGACAGGTAACTCTTCATCTATATAGTCATGATCAAGCATAATTTTGGTTTTTGATGCACGGCCAATAAGCTGAACATCAAAGCCTTCTGCTTTTAGCTGATCCCGCAATGCGGTTGCTTGTTCACGCCACTCATCTCCCAGTTTTTTATGGTAAAGAAGAGAAACAATGATTTTGTTGCTGCGAGTGGCGAGATAATCCGCCTGAAACAGTTTGTGGCGCAATACTGAATTATTTTTTACGCCCGCAATAATGGCCTGCATCATGCTATTAATGAGTTGACAGGCAACAGGAAACTGATCAATCCGGATACGCTGCTTAGTTTGTTGATCAAACATTATGTGGTAGAGGTCATCTTCCTCATGCCAGATACGGAATTCTGCACGCATTCTGTAGTGAGATGCGGGGGAACGGAAAACTTCAGGCTCGGGCGCACTAAAGGAAACCATCATTTCTTTCAGACGATGGACTTTCTCCATCAATTGGTTTTCATAATCTTCCGTTGGCAAGAGATTCTGCATTATCTGGTTCTCGTATGATCACATTAAGAAAAATTTCCGAGCGGCATTGTAGGGAAAGTACAAAGGATGTCCAGTTTTCTGGTTCATCACCCGGCTTTTTTGATAGGAAGGGGTTCTGGACTCTATCCAGTCTTCATCGTAGCATGGCGCTTTAATAGCTAGACTCCATTCTCTCCCATGATAAATAAAAAACACACTTTTATATCCGCCACTTTCATGGTGGTGTTTTCTGGCTGGAGCAATTTCTCCGCCGCAGATAATCAGGACTTGCTGGTAGTGACAGCAAACCGCTTTAAACAGCCCGTTTCTTCTGTTCTGGCACCAGTAACCGTTGTGACTCGTGACGAAATAGATAGCTGGCAGTCAAATAGTTTGGTTGATGTATTGCGCCGTTTACCGGGAGTTGATATTGCCCAAAATGGTGGAATAGGGCAGAACTCTTCTTTATTTATACGAGGTTCAGATTCACGTCATGTTTTGATTTTGGTCGATGGCATTCGGTTAAATCAAGCAGGCATTACCGGCTCTTCTGACCTTAGCCAGATCCCGCTTAGTTTAGTGCAAAAAATTGAATATATTCGAGGTGCACGTTCTGCTGTATATGGCTCTGATGCGATTGGAGGAGTGCTTAATATCATCACAACACGAGCGCAGCAAGGGACGACCCTTAATGCAGGGATCGGTTCGCATGGATACCAGAATTACAATGGTTCAACCCAGCAGAAATTGGGTGAAGATACCGCACTGAGTGCCGCAGCGGGCTATACCTATACCAAGGGATTTGATGTGGTGGCAGGTAGTGGAACTAATGAGCCGGATCGAGACGGATTTATGAGTAAAATGTTATGGCTGGGCATTGATCATAAATTTAATGACCAACTCAGCGGATTTGCCCGGACATATGGCTACGATAATCGCTCAAACTATGATGGATCCTTTACTGATACCCGAAAGTTATTTAGCCGTAGTTACGAAACAGGAATTCTATTTAATCGGGATATCTACTCATCTCAGCTTATTACCAGCTATAGCCATGTTAAAGATTACAATTTTAAGCATAAAATCTATAAGGGAAACACAACGCTAAGTGACTCGAAGCAATACAATGTTCAGTGGGGCAACAGTTGGCAGATAGGCCATGGTGCGATTAGTGGAGGGGTAGATTGGAAAAGAGAATCTGTAGCAGCTGGTTCCAACTATATTCCTGTACAAAAAAGTGTTGATAACACAGGCGTGTATTTAACGGGTCAGCAGAAAGTAGATGATTTTATTTTTGAAGGAGCGGTGCGCTCAGACCGTCATTCTGAATATAACTGGAACATGACTTGGCAAACAGGAGCGGCTTGGGAATTCATTGATGGCTACCGCTTTGTTGTTTCCTATGGAACAGCCTTTAAGGCACCAACACTTGGGCAATTGTATGGCTGGGGTGCTAACCCGAATTTAAAACCAGAAAACAGTAAACAATGGGAAAGTGGAATAGAAGGATTAACCGGAGACCTTAGCTGGCGTTTATCCATGTATCGTAATGATATTGAGCAATTGATTGATTTTGCCAATAACCGCTATTTGAACGTAGGACAGGTAAAAATCAAAGGTGTTGAGTGGACGGGAATGATGGATACCGGCATATTCCAACACCAATTAACATTACAGTATGTTGATCCGCGTGATAACAATAATCAGCAATTAACTCGCAGAGCGAAACAGCAGCTGAAGTACCAATTAGATTGGGAGGCCTTCAATATTGATTGGGGAATCACTTATCAATATATTGGGCAGCGTTTTGATCAGGATTTTAGTACGTATCCTTCGAAGAGAATAAAATTAGGCGGCGTAAGTCTCTGGGATATCAACGGGTCTTATCCAGTCACTGACCGTCTGACAATCCATGCTAGAATAGCTAATCTGTTTGATAAAAATTATGAGACAGCGTATGGCTATCGCACTCCAGGACGAGAATACTTCATCACAGGCAGTTACAACTTCTGATTTAACTACATTCGATATAAAGAAAACCGCCCGACCGACCATTCTGGTTTTTGATTCCGGTGTGGGTGGTTTATCTGTCTATCAGGAGATCCGACAATTGCTGCCGGATCTCCACTATATATATGCATTCGATAATGAAGCCTTCCCCTATGGCGAGAAAACGGAGGAAGTCATTATTGAGAGGGTTGTCAAAGTTGTTGATGAAATCCAGAAAAGGCATCCATTAGCAATTGTCGTTATCGCCTGCAACACCGCGAGTACTGTTAGTCTGCCAGCTTTGCGTGAGCGTTTTTCTTTTCCTGTTGTGGGCGTTGTACCTGCTATCAAACCTGCCGCAAAGCTCACTTGTAACCGCGTGGTTGGATTATTAGCAACGCGGGCAACAGTCAATCGTGACTATACTAAAGAACTTATCACCAGATTCGCTACGGATTGTCAGGTTCATGCTATCGGCTCTGCTGAGCTGGTCGAACTAGCAGAGCGAAAGCTGCATGGTGAAACCATTCCTCTGGAAGAGCTGGAAAAAATATTAAGGCCGTGGCTGAGAATGAAAGAACCACCAGACACTGTTATTTTGGGATGTACACATTTTCCTTTACTTGCAGAAGAACTGTCGCAGGTTCTGCCTAATGGCACGAGATTGATTGATTCAGGCGCTGCAATTGCACGAAGAACCGCATGGCTAATCAAAAATCGAGAAAATTTATCTGCAACGACAGAAAATAACTTAGCGTATTGCACCAAAATAGACGCTAATAGCGAATCTCTACAGCCTGTTTTATCTAATTATGGCTTCATTTCGCTGGAAAAACTGCCAACTTAAGTCAAATTTGACGCAATAACCAGCAGTCGGTATTTTTTTTCAAAAAAACTATTGTCAGGGCCGAAAAACTCCCTATAATGCGCCACCACTGACCGACGCTGAGCTGCACACAGCCGCGAAGGCCAGCGGAACGAAAGCGAAAATAAACGCTTGACTCCGGAGGCGAAAAGCGTAAGATACGCAGCCTCGCAACACGGAAGGCACTTCCGGTTGCCATTGCTCTTTAACAATATAATCAGACAATCTGTGTGGGCACTCGCAAGACACTATCGACATGCCGAAAGGCAAAAAAAGATTAAAGTCTTGAAGAGTGACTGAACAGTTAATTCATTACGAACTAACA